>JAUCGN010000055.1:8845-9815 GCA_030378125.1 Thiotrichales bacterium HSG1
ATTAGAAAAATCCAAAAAACTATCAACTGCTATAAAACCTGCATTGTAATAGGGCAACATCTTTTCTTTGGATACAACAGATGAAATTCTTGTTTTAGGGAAATCTATATTTGCAACACGATAAATATTTTTCCAGTTCTCAATATCATCTTCAAGCAAAGGAAGACTAGCAGCCCTTATACATAATGGATTTTGAAATATTGGATCATCAACAAAATCTCTGAGCAAAATCATATCAGTATCCAGAAAAACTATCCGATCAGCGTCAGTAGGAACCTTAAAACAACCAAGTTTGTTGGCAATGGGATAAGAATTAGAAATCTCGTTAGTTGTGTAAAAAAATTTAACTCCAAAAGCGTTCAATTGCCGCAAAGTGTCTGTAGCCGGTTTACCCCATATAGATTCAGGGGTTGGAATAGCTACATATAATTCATAATTTACTTTAAGATGTCTTTTAAGTGATGCCATCAACAGTAATGATTGAATTTCTAATTCACCTTCTTGACAGATACAAATAAAACAATATTTCATTATTTCTCCAAACGATTACAAATTTTTAGTCGTGCTAAAATTATTAGGAATTACGCACTGACAACTTCTAAAAAATAATATTTCAATAAACTTATATAGTTATAAAATATATTTGATTTCTTATAATTTCTATAAAAATTGAAGTATAAAATTACAATGTTAAGTTGTATAAGGGAATGATATAATATAAAAATATAATTTACAATACCTTCTCCAAAAATACACAAAAAAATAGTATAAAAAAACTAAATTAAAAAACATCGGTAGTTCTGAACAAAGTAGTGTAGTATAATATATTAAAAATATTAAGGAAAAAACTTATGAATTGTCCAACTTGTAAATCAGAAAACATTATAAAAAATGGTAGTATCCACAATGGAAAACAAAAATATGCTTGTAAAGATTGTGGTAGACAATTTGTCTTGGAACCAACTAATTG
>JAUCGN010000432.1 GCA_030378125.1 Thiotrichales bacterium HSG1
TTGACCCACTATCGCAAACAGACTGCCACCAATATTCAATTGTTGTTGAAATTTTGGGTCTAGTGTTTCCAAAGCACCAGTAAAGACAATCAGATCATACTTATCTTCAGAATCCCAATTGCTTATAGCATCACCAGTGTTAAAGGATACATTTTTTATATTTAAAGATTTTAATTTCTGTTTAGCGTCCCAAATAAAATCCTGATAAATATCAATACTTTCAACAAACCTAGCATTCCGAGCTAACAATGCGGTCATATAACCACTTCCAGTACCAATCTCTAACACTGTGTCACTAGGATGAACCATTAAAGCCTGTAATAACCGAGCTTCAAGTTTAGGTGTCATCATTACTTGACCATGCGTTAACGGGATGTTTACATCAGAAAAAGCGTGAGTATAATAGTTCTTGGGGACAAAATTCTCTCTGGGTACAGCAGATATTGAGTCAAGGACCTGTTGATCCAAAATTTCCCAAGGACGAATTTGTTGCTCAATCATATTGAAACGAGCTTGTTCTGCATCAAATATAGGCACAATAGTACCCTGTTATTGTTTAGGATTTAAATTATATCATAACGGCCATAATCTATTTTATCTTTTGTAGAATACTAGCTTGTACACAACGCAAAATATCATAGTTATAAGCACCATCAAAATGTTCGAAAATTGGTTTTAAAGCACCCATAGTTTCTTGGGATAAAAAATAATCCTCAATATCATGTAAATCATCTGCTTTTAAATCAGGCATAACTTGTTCTAATTCCAACTGTCCAGATTCTATTCCCATAGCCAAATGAGTATAAATAGTTGTTGTTTTTAAATTCCGCTCTTTTGCTATTGCTGCTATATCTAAACCATTGTTGAACAAGTCAATTGTTATTTCGGTTGTTTCAGAAATTATGGTTACTCTTTCCACAGTTGAACTTGTAGTTTTTTCAGATACTTGCTCACCATGTTGAACTATATGTTCGTCTAACACATTAATAAAAACTTGTCCGTAACGTTCTAATTTCCTAGTGCCAACTCCAGATAAACTGGAAAATTCTGCTAAAGTTTGTGGCTGTTGCAATACAATATCTTCCAAAGTACTGTCATGAAAAATTGCATAAGGTGGAATTTCTTGAGAATTGGCTAATTCTAACCGTTTATTTACCAAAGCAGTCCACAATAATTTATCTGTACCAGTAAAAGAACGCCATTGAGAAGAACGAGTATAATTCTTTCCACGTCTATGCCTACCAATATCTTTCCGCAAAAAAATCTGTTCCTCACCGCGTAGTACTGGTCGAGAACTTTCAGTTAAACGCAAACTACCATGACCTTCAAAGTCAACTGTTATCAAACCTCTAGCTATTAACTGTCGAAAAACAGATTGCCACTGATCAACGTTTAACTCTTTACCAATTCCAAAAGTGCTAACTTTATCATGTTGGAATTTCATTA
>JAUCGN010000056.1:0-6201 GCA_030378125.1 Thiotrichales bacterium HSG1
GTTGGTGGGCCAAAAGATAAAAAAGCAATTTTTGTAACTCATAACTATCCTTATAATTTGGTTAAAAAATTAGCAATAAATAATGATGAAGTATTTTCTTATTGGTCAAGTAGTGGTAATCCTAAAGCAGGAAAATTTTATACCCCTCTTAAAATTGCTTTAGATAAAGATAAAAATGTTTATGTGTCTGATATGTTAAATAATAGAATCGCTAAATTTGATTCTGAAGGTAAGTTTATAGGTGATGGAGGAAAATTAGGAGCAGGAAAGGACGAATTTATCTTACCTGGTGGTATTGCTATTGATACTGATGAAGATGGAAATACTTTTTTGTATGTTATTGATATGGGAAATGTTCGTATTCATAAATTTCAAGTCGATGTGAATCCTATCATTTCAATAATAGAAGGTAATTGGCCTTTGCAATTAAAATTGAATGCTGAAAAAAATACTCAAGATTTTGTTCTGCCTACATCGATAGCTGTAGATAGCAAAAATAACGTTTATGTGGTTGATAGTGCTAAATGTGATATTAAGAAATTTGATTCTAATGGTAATTATTTAATTACTTTTGGCGAAGGATTTGGTGAAAATGATGGGCAATTTAGTATAGCTGGTGGTATTGCAATAGATGATAATGATAATGTTTATGTAGCTGATTCTCAAAACCACAGAATTCAACAATTTGATACCAGTGGTAATTTTATTAGAAAATTTGGTAGAAATAGTAGAAATGGTAATAAGGAAAAAGGAACATTTGAAGACCCTTCTGATTTAGTTACTGATGAAGATGGTAATCTTTATGTATCTGATTCTGGTAATCATCGAGTACAAAGAATTAAAGCTGATTGTATTAAAAATGATAATGTCAATCCAGATTGTATTGAGACATTTGGTTCAGAAGGTAGCTTTCCCGGTCAATTTAATCTTGTTGGTGGTTTAGCAGTTACTCCGGATGGAACAAATATCTATGCTACTGATATAAATAACAATCGCATTCAAGTATTTAAACATACGGAATTTTCTCCCGGAAAAGCTATTATTATCTCTGGTAAAGCCTATGAAGGTGATACTTTATGGGATAGTACTCAAGCAGTTGCTAACTTTGCTTATCATACTTTACTTTACCAAGGTTTCAATCAAGATGAAATTCAATATCTTAGTGCTGATATTGGTTCAGGACGTGGCAAGCAGAATTTTATTAAAGATAAACCCAGTTTAAGTAGCGTGAAAAATGCTATTAAATGGGCTAGTGAAGATAACAAAAATTTAACTTTGTACATGGTGGATCATGGAGGTAGAGGGCCAATCGAAACAGGTATATTTAAGTTAAATTCAGATTCGTTAAAAACTGATGAATCGGATAAACCTGATGAAAGTGTATTAACATCTATACAATTGAGATATTTCTTAAATGGTAAAGATGAAAATGGAGAACCTATATTTGATAGCAACCATTTCGAAAATATTAAAATTATTTATGATGCTTGTTTTTCTGGTAGTTTTTTACACAGTTTAAAATCAGAAGATGGTGATATTAGTATATCTGGAGAAAAATGTAATTCATCCCCTAGTCTATATGATATGAAATCAAAAATCGGCAGTAATTGGACGATAATTACTAGTACATCTGATAAAGAATATGCTTATTTTGATTCACAAGGTTCTTTGTCATTTTCTAGATTTTTTTGGGGATATGTTTTCAATGGATTAACTGTAGAAGAAGCATTTAATAAATCCCGTAACACTATTTGTAAAAAACAAACTCCTAATTTAAAAACCAATGATCCTGAGTTTAGTAGTGTACGTATTGGTAATGGCACAACTCCAATTTATCATAAAGATTTGATTGACAAAAATATACGAATTAAAGCCAATGCTCCAGAAATTAGCATACAAACTGAAGAATTAATAGAATATAATGAAAATCCTGTTGAAATAGAAGTAAAAGTTACCGGAGGAAGTGAGATAAATGAAGTTTTAGTCACTATTCATTCGCCAGCTATGTTAAATAGTGAGACAAGAGGTGGACCAGTTGTAAAACTTCCTACCTTTTACTTAAATAAAATTGCTGGAACAAATATGTTTACCGGAAAATACGATGATTTCACTGTGGTAGGTGAACATAAAATTATAATCGATGCTAATGATGGTTCTAGTAACTATGCAGAATCAAAAGAAATTCTTGTTAATGTAACAGCGAATAATTTACGTAAACATTATGCTATTATTGTAGCTGGTGATTCATCTAATAACGAAAACATTAAATATACTTGTCAAGCACTTAAACATAAGGGTTTTGAAAATTCTGATATCAAATTATTTTTTACTAAGATGGGGACTAACATTTGTGAACTTGAAAATACTAGCGAACTAACTGTTAAATTATTTAAAGATTTCTTGAACACACTAAAAGATGAAAGTATTCGTAGCCTTGTTATTTATTTTGAAGGGTTAGAATTTGAAGAAGGAAATTTCAAATTTGATAATAACAAACTTAGTTTCGCATATTTGAATAATGAATTGGATAAGTTACAAGAATCGCAACAGATTGATGTAACGACAATCATATTTGAAGGAGCGGGTCTAAATTTTTTAGATAACTTTAAAGACGAAAACCGTATTGTTATTTTTAGTAATACCACTGAAAATCTAAACAATATAAGAATGAATAGTTTATTACCAACATTTTCCAAATTTTTTTGGCAAGAAATTGCTAGTGGTAATAATATTTTGGATGCTTTTGATAAAGCTAGAAAAGCTGCCGAACCAAAAGCCGAAATGGTATATAGGAAAAATGGTAAAAACATCCCAACCAAAACTGAAAATTTTATAATTGGAACTGATGTTGTTAGAGCTAGTGTGGCCCCGGCTGTGGAAGTAGAATCATCATGGTTACAAGTTAAAGATGGTACTAAAAAAAATATTAAGGTAAATGTATCTGCATTGGAAAAAATAACTAGAGTTTGGGGGACAGTTACTTCTGACACAATTAATATTTACGATGAAATAATTTTTGAAGCTGTTAATGTCAGTAAATATCAAGCAATCTATGATAAGTTTATTATACAGGGTGATTACACAATTAATATTTTTGCAGAAGATATTGAAGGACGTATTTCTTTTCCATCAACAAGAAGTAAAATTACGATTAACCAAGGACAGCCAAGCTTTTTGGAATCTGCACAGAAAGAATATCAACGTTCTGATACTATTAAAGTAACTTTTCAAAATCCATTACCAAAAGGTTATGTTCAATATGTTGCTGTTGAATTACCAGATAACCGAATTTTTACTATTGATAAGTTTAACAACTTTAATCACTTTGATGGTAAAAAGTCGTTGCATTGTAATGAATCTGAATATAACAATGATTGTTGGGTTGGTAAAGGCGACACAGTGATAGATATTCCAGTTAATAAATATAAAATTCCATACGGTGAATACCACTTGCATTTAGTACGCTTACCTGAAAGAGTGAATTTTAAATTACCGCCTGATGTTAATACATGGGGTGAATCATTTTTTGAAATAAAGGAGGATTGAAACTATGCAAATAGCTATTTATAAACCACACTTACTTGTAGTTATGATTGTGTTGTGTTCAAGTACATTATCGGTCTTTGCTTTTTCGGATATGTATGAACCAGATAACAGTCCAGAAAAAGCAAACGCTATTTTTATTGGCGATATAACCAAAGAGCAACATACTTTACATCAAGATGGTGATGAAGATTGGTTTCTTTTTGAAGCTAAAGCTAACGACAAAGATATTCACTATACAGTTGCGGTAACTTCTGTTGGTGAAGATATTGACGTAGTTGTTGAATTATACGATGCAGATGATATAGATAAACTTTTACATACGGAAGGAGAATATGCTCCTGCAGGTAAAACAGTTTCTTTTCCTTGGGCAGCCAAAAAAGATGGTTTTTATTACCTTAAAATTACAGATAACCCAGATACTGAATCTGTTGGTTGTAGAGATAAAATTCAATATGAATTACTAATTTATAATGAAGTAGCACCAGAAGGGACAGTGAAAGGTAATGTAATAGATGCTATTTCTGGAGATAAGATTTATGGTGCAAAAATGTCTAGTACTTGTACCGGAAAATATTCTGTTTTTAGTAAAAAAGATGGTAATTATCAGCTAAAATTTATATGTCCAGTTGGTGAAGATCATGAAGTAACTGCTATTAAAGCAGGATATGAAACAGCAGTATTTAGTTTAAAATCTGTGGAAATTGCAACTATAAAAAAAGATATACAATTGTTACCATCTGGTAAAAATATTCCACCACCAGAATTGCTAATATTATCTGAATCAATATACCATAATGGTGATAAGTTAACTGTAGAACTACCAAAAATCTTTGATGGTTATTTGGATTATTACATAGGGCTACAATATCCTGCTCCTGATGATAAACTTTTTATAATTACGAAAAAAACAGATGAGTTACCTGCACCATACCAAGGTCAACTTTCTAAATGGGAAAGTTTGGGTAACATAGCCATTGAAAACATGCCAATCACAGAAGATATGCCACGTGGTAAATATACACTTTATTTACTACGAACTCCTGAAGGAGTGGACAATCCTTTAGACCATCTTGAAGAATTGAGTGTATCTAGTTTTGAAGTTAAATAATTGCTAAAGTTGTATAAATTACAGTTCAAAATCCTGAACCAAAGCAAGGAGAAAAATCATGACAATTACCAGATTGATATCAACATTTATCCTTTTATTAGCATTATTATCAAATTCCTATTCTGCAACAATAACTGTAAATAATTTTATCGACAACACCATTTCAGATGCTACTTGTACTTTGCGTGAAGCTATGGAGAATGCTCAAGGTGCGAGTCATGAAGATTGTGTTGCAGGAACAAATGGACTGGATGAAATTGATTTTAACTTAACTACAGACACAACTGTTAATCTTACCGGAGAACTTTCAGCTATTAGTAATGATGTCAACATTGTTAATCCTACTAGCCATAACTTAACTGTGCGACGGGATACTGGTGGAGATTATCGCATCTTTACAATTAATAGTGGTGTAACTGTTGAACTAGAAGGTTTGAACATTGAAAATGGTGTAGCTAATAATATTCCTAATGAAGATGGGGGAGGTATTTATAATTCTGGTATTTTAACTATAAAAAATTGCCAAATTAGCCAAAATAAATCTGTTACCGATGATGCAGGTGGAATTTATAATGTTGGTTCTTTGACGATTGTTGATAGTATTATTACGGATAATCAAGCTGTTGACAAAGGAGGTGCCATTTATAATGAAACTGGCGATTTAATTATTAATAATACAACCATTTCTAATAACTCAGGAAGAAGAGGGGGTGGCATCTTTAATAATTCTCAGTTAAATATTTATAATAGTAAAATTATTAGTAATTTAGCTGAAATAGAAGGAGCTGGTATCTACAACAATAAAATTAGCCAGTTAGACATCAATAGTAGCACAGTTAGTGAAAATAAAATTTATGTAAGCAATGGGAGAACTATTTTTAATACTGGTCAAGGTGCTGGTATTTTTAATTATAATATTTTAAATATTGTTAGCAGTAGCATAAGCGAAAACTCAATAATTAATAGCACAAATAGTGGAACTTCTACAAGCATAGATGTTGGAATGGGAGCAGGAATCTATGATGATGGAACGTTGGCTATAACTAACAGTATCATAAGTGGAAATATAATAGACAGCAAAGGGAGTGGAGCTGGAATTTACAATTATTCTGGTAACGCTAAAATTATTAGTAGTACAATCACCAACAATTCAATTTTATTTACGGTTGGAGTTGGTGGAGGTCTATGTAATGATGGTACGGCTATAGTTGAAAATACTATCATTGCTGGAAATAATGCTCCAATTGCTCCAAATTATCCAATTTCTCCAGATGTTGTAGGTTACAATATTATTGGTGATAACAATAATCTGATTGGTGATCTTGGCGAATTATCGTATCTTGGCAATAGTACAATTGGTACTGGCAGTGATATTGTTACTTCAATTTCCTCTTTATGTCCATTACAAAATAATGGTGGTAATACTAAAACCCATGCTTTTTTACCAACTAGTCCAGCTATTGATGCTGGTAATGATACTTTAGTCCCAAATTCCCTCGAAAATTATCAACGAGGTTATTCTCGCAAAGTCGGAACAGTTGACATCG
>JAUCGN010000056.1:6211-9801 GCA_030378125.1 Thiotrichales bacterium HSG1
TTTAACCAATGCTTCAAGCGTTGATGTTGTATTGAATAATGGTTCTGCAATTGCAGGTGTTGATTTTACGGCTGGTCCAATTACTGTGAATTTTGAACGATGTGATGGTAGTAAAACAGTACCTATCGAATTATTAGGGAACATATTTGCTGAACCAGACAAAACTATTAACTTATCATTGGCGAATCTTGTTCCAGAAGGAGCTGTTGGTACAATTCAACCGACTACTACTTTAACTATTGTCAATGATGATATTACTCCTAAAGCTAATTTAACCATCACTGTATCATCTAATAGTTTTTCGGAAGCTGCTGGACAGCAAGCTGCCATTGGTACAGTAACAAGAAGTGATAGTACTGGAGAACTAATAGTAAATTTATCCAGCAATGATGATACAGAATTAACAGTTCCTGATAGTGTTACCATTCCTGACGGTGAAACTTCAGCAAATTTTGATATTAACGCCAAGAATGATTCTGAAGTCGATGCCACCCAAACTGTTATTATTACCGCTAGTGCAACTAATTTTATTGGTAGTACAGTTACAATTGATGTTACTGATAAAAATGTAATTGTTATCCACAATGATAACCCTCCATCTATAACTTCTTACACCATAAAAATCAAAATTACTGGTGATGGCAAAATTAAAGATATTAATTGCTCTATTTATTCTTGTAGTCAAACTTATCCTTATGGTACACAAGTTAATTTAGAACCAATTCCTGAAGATGGTTATACTTTTAAAGAATGGACTGGCGATTGTAGTAATTCATTTAAAATTATTAATGATATGAATTGTGAAGCTATTTTTGTTGAAGATATTGAAGAAATTGAAAAAAATGAGGAAACTGTATCTGATGAAGATAACTGTGTAAATAATTGCAAAAAAGATTTATCTAATATTGATGAAGTTAAAACTCCTGATTCTGAACCAGTTATATTTGATGAACTACTAACTGTAACAACTAATGGCAATGGTAATGGAGTGATAACTAGTATTCCTGTTGGTATTAATTGTGGGATAAAGTGTAGTGCAGAATATAAAAGTGGTACATCTGTTGAACTTGCTGCTATTCCTGATAAAAATAGTGATCTTACTAGTTGGAATTGTAACGGCAGTTTTAATATGACTGGTGAACGTACTTGTAATGCAGTCTTTACCTTAAAAAAATATCAATTGAATACTAAAGTTGTTGGTAATGGACAGGTAAAAATTAATGATTGTACAACAAATTGTACCGAATCTTTTAATATTGGCACTACAGTCAAAATTACTCCAATACCAGCTATTGGTTATCAATTTGAACGTTGGAGTGATGGTTGTGGTGAAGAGATTTTAATAAGTAATGATCTAAATTGTACTGTTTATTTTATCCCAAAACAATACAAGTTAACTACTAAATTTACTGGAAATGGAGTAGTTACCGTTAATAATTTAGATTGTAGTAATGGCTGTACCTATCCTTATGATAGTGAAGTTACTTTGGCTGCTAAACCTATGAAAAATTATCAGTTTTCTAGTTGGAGTGGAGATTGTGAAAACATTGAATCTACAATTAAGTTGACTGATGATATGGAATGTATTGCAAAATTTGAACTTATTACGCTTACTGTTAGTAAAGAAGGCAGTGGTAAAATATTTGTCAATGGTAAAGAATGTAATGAAGAAAAATGTATAATAACTGATTTAGACAATTTTTTGATAAAACTTGAAGCTATTACAAATTGGGATTTTTATGGTTGGTCTGGAAAAGGCTGTAATGATACTCATAATGTTGCTCTTACTAAAACTATATTATTAGATCGTAATCGTACTTGTACGGCACGTTTTACTTCGGATAGTGATAGGGATGGAGTTCCAGATAATATTTNAGCNNCTAGTCCTAATGCTNGNGATGGTAATGGAGATAGTAAACCTGATAAAGACCAAAATTGGGTTAGTTCAATAAAAGATACTGTTAATAATAATTACATCACTCTTGCAACCAATCCAACTTGTCCTATTAAAAATACTCAACTTGAAGGAGGACAAAAATATGGTGGTGGTATTTATGTGCCACAAAAAATATTATTTGAACCTGATTGTGAAGAAACTGATGTTACAGTTCTTTATCATGGAGTTGGTAGTTTTAATTCATTATCTTTGCCTCAACTCAATTTTGGTAAAACCACAATTAATGGCAAATCTGTAACAACTGCTAAATTTAAAATTAATAAGAATACAAATAATACGACAAACCTTAAATTAGATGGGCAAACTTGGAATTTTGGAGGAATTACATTTGAGCTAAAGATTGCTACTATTTCAAGGCCAGAATATAAGGTTGTAGAAGGTGATTCTAAAGATAATCTCAAAATTAAACTATATGGTGATGAAATTAAAGATGATATTAAGGTAGATTATAAAGGTGTTGATGGCACTGCCGTGGCTGGTAAAGATTATAATTCTATCAATAGCCAAATTATTTTCAGTAGTGAAGATTATACAGATAGTTTTGAAAAAGCTGTTAAAGAATTCACTATATCTACTATAGACGTTGATGATATTTATAAAAAACCTAGAACTTTTAAAATCAAATTAACTGAAATTTCAGGTGACAATGTAGAAGCTGGAGGTTTTACAGAAACTACTATTACTATCCTTGATGATGAATGTTCACCAAATGACTTGAAAAATAGTTCTTTAAGTGAAGGTTGTAAGATTAGAACTGAAGAGCAACTTGAATTTTTTCCTGACAAGATTGTGCTTGATGAATATAATTCCATTGAAGATTTGACTGTTGAAGTAGAAGTGGAAAATCAAGGTCAGATTATTAAATCGGTATTAAAAGGAGAAGTAATAAATGAAGAAGAAGGGAATATTATTACTTCAACATTTGATAATGAAGTAGCAAATTATGGTAATGTAAATAATGAACAAATAACTGATAATTCAATATTTAATGCTAAAGTAAAAAATTCTGGTAAGATTTACCATTCAATATTTAATGGTGAAGTGGTAAATAACAGACGTATTCACAAATCCACTTTTAATGGTGGAAAAGTAGAAAACGATGATCGTATTTTCAATTCTATCTTTAATAATACTGTAGTTGAGGTGACGAGTTCTGGTGTTATTAAGGACTCAAAATTTAATAATACTGAATTAACCAACGATGGTGAAATTATTAATTCAAGTTTGAAAGAATTGCTTACTAATAAAGATGATGATAAATCAATTGAGGATATACTAACTGAATCACCCGTTCTAATCGAAGATAGCGAAGTAACAAATAATGGAATTATTACGGGTGCAAAATTCACTGGCCAAACTAAAGTAACTAATAATTACTTAATATCTTATGCAAAAATTGAATCTAATGTGACAGTTAGTGGTGGTATTTTGAAAGGTAAAATTATAAATAAAGGTACTCTTAAAGATTTTACTTTTCAGGATGATATATATAGTCAAGAAAATGGTATAACTGGCGGTATTTTATCTGGAGATATAACAAATGAAGGACAAAGCGTCTTTCGTGATATAACTTTAACTGCTGGTACTACAATTACTGGCGGAAAATTAGCAGGACAAATTATTGGTGATGAGA
>JAUCGN010000005.1 GCA_030378125.1 Thiotrichales bacterium HSG1
CTGTCCCTCCTTCTGAATCAGATGCTTCGCATCGTTTCCCAACTATGGTATACAGTTCGTCGCCTTCGAAAGTTAGGTTTATGAACTCATGGCAAACTGCATACAACATAAGAGGTTTCTTCTGCTCAGCAAATTTGCTCTCCCAATCAGAGACTGTATTTTTATGCATGCCAAAGATTCGTGCTGTCGCCCTCAGACCCATACCTTCGCTACGTACACGAAATACACTTGCGACTTTGCTTAACGGCGTTTTGACATGTGCCATTGGTGTTCCCTGCGTCTGTGAAAAATTGTGTTTACACTCTTGGCATTGATGCATTCGTCTGCTACCGTTGTGTACTGTATCGTAGTGGCTTATTATCTTTGTTTCTAAGCTTCCGCATACGGGGCATTTTTCTGATTGCTTTAATTCTTCCATGAGCCTATTTTAAACTATTAATTCGTGTTTAGCTATTATTAATTTTTATTTTGTTCGTATTAATTATACTTTGAGCCCAGTGTCGAAAATTACAATAATTCACTATACGCACAGCCATTTAAAAAAGTCAATGGTCTTTTACGAATTGTTAAACGTTTTTAAGTACATTTTACAAATCGTATTGAACGCTTTAACTGTACCATGAGACAACGAATTTCACGTTTGGTTCGGAAAACTCTTTCCAAAAAGCTCTCAAATCATGTTGGAGCTATTTGGGTAGGGATTCTTTTATTCATCACTATAATGCTAAATATTGTTTAATTTTATAGTAACACTACTTTGTTCAGGACTACCAAATTTGGACTCCATAAATTTTTAAAGGAGTTCAAGATTTATCTTGGCAATTTTCAAATTAAAATTCGGACTCCAAAAAAAGTTCAATTTATACCAATGTGAAGTATACAACTAAATTTCCATTTGACAAAAACATCATGAAAATAGGTATTTGCGGTAGTCACCGAACTGGTAAAACTACTTTAGCTCAAGCTATTGCCAAGCAAATTGGAATAGATTTTATCAAAACTAATAGTAATGCGATATTTATCCAACAAGGTTTACATCCCTCTCAATCTTTAGACTTTTTTACTAGGTTAAAAATCCAAAAACTTATAGTTCAACAGGCTAGTGAAATTTGGCAAGTGAATAATTTTATTACAGATCGAACCCCTATAGACTTTATGGCCTATACTCTAGCAGACGTTCAAGGCAACACCGAAGTTGATTTTATAGAATTGGAGACTTATTTAAACAAATGTTTCACGCTAACTAACCAAGTTTTTTCCAAATTGATAATTGTACAACCAGCTATTCCGTTGGTTTATGAAACTGGCAAAGCTGCTTTGAATAAGGCTTATATGGAACATTTGAATGTTATTATACAAGGATTGTGCAATGACGAACGCCTACAATGTCAGGTAACCGTTATACCACGAGAAACTACTGATCTTCAAGAACGAATTTGTATATCTACTTAATTATCAATGTATTACATAAAAATATTCTATACAAAGCTAGCAAATATCAAAATATTAACCTCCAAAACTATGTTATAGTAGTCAAGTATAATATTCCTATCAAATAAAATAAATCATGCGAATAAGTCAATTTTTAATTTCCACACTAAAAGAAGTTCCAGCTGATGCCGAAATTATCAGCCATCAACTTATGTTGCGATCCGGAATGATACGTAAATTAGCATCCGGTTTATACACCTGGTTACCATTGGGATTGCGAGTTTTACAAAAAATTGAAAATATAGTTAGAGATGAAATGAATAAAGCTGGTGCTTTGGAAATTTTAATGCCAGCAGTACAACCAGCAGAATTATGGCAAGAATCAGGACGTTGGGAACAATATGGACCTGAACTGCTGCGGATTTCAGATCGCCATAACCGTGAATTTTGCTTTGGACCAACTCATGAAGAAATAATAACTAATTTAATTCGTCATGAAGTCCGTAGTTACAAACAATTACCAGTCAATTTTTACCAAATTCAAACCAAGTTTCGGGATGAAATTCGGCCTAGATTTGGCATCATGCGAGCTAGAGAATTTTTGATGAAAGATGCTTACTCTTTCCATCTTGATCAGGATTCATTGCAAGCTACTTATGAAGTAATGTACAAAACTTATACTAATATTTTCAATCGTTTAGGGCTTAAATTTAGAGCAGTTATAGCAGATAGTGGTAATATTGGTGGTAATAATTCACATGAGTTTCATGTACTAGCCGATTCTGGAGAGGACACTATAGCTTATAGCGACACTTATGCTGCTAATGTAGAAATGGTACCAGTCTTGCCGCCAACTGAACCACGTCCTCAACCAACAACAGATATGACAACAGTTGATACCCCGAATCAACATACAATAGAAGAGCTTAGTCAATTTTTGTCAATCTCTCCAAGTAAATGTGTTAAAACCTTAATCGTACAAGGAACAGAAAGTTTAGTTGCATTAGTATTGCGAGGTGATCATACACTCAATATAGTTAAAGCTGGCAAATTATCTCAAGTTTGCTCTCCAGTTATTTTTGCTACGACAGAACAGATTAAAGATGTTATTGGTTGTGGCATTGGTTCACTTGGACCAGTTGGTTTAAAGATTTCAGTGTTGGTTGATAACAATGTGGGTAATTTAGCGGACTTTGTGTGTGGAGCTAACCAAGATGGCAAACATTTAACTGGAGTTAATTGGGGACGAGATTTGCCAGAACCACAATTAGTTGATATACGCAATGTAGAAGCTGGTGATGTAAGTCCAGATGGTAATGGTAAATTAGAGATAGCTCGTGGTATTGAAGTAGGGCATATTTTCCAATTGGGAACCAAATATAGTCAAGCTATGCAGGCAACGGTGTTAAATGAAAGCGGTAAAAATATAACTATGACAATGGGTTGTTACGGAATTGGAGTGTCAAGATTGGTAGCTGCTGCGATTGAACAAAATCATGACCAACGCGGTATAATTTGGCCAACAACTATCGCACCTTTTACTGTAGCTTTACTACCCATGAATATGCACAAATCACAACGTTTACGACAAGTTGCAGAAGATATTTATGCTAAATTGCTGGCTGTTGGTATAGAAGTTTTATTTGATGATCGCAAAGAACGTCCCGGAATTATGTTTGCCGATTGTGAATTGATTGGAATTCCGCATCGGTTAGTAATTGGAGAACGTGGTTTAGATAATGGTGAAGTGGAATATAAAGGACGGCTGGATGAGAAAGCTCAAACCGTACCATTGGAAAATGTGATTGAATTTATCCAGAAAGTAATAATTTAAATTATGATTAAAGTAGCAATTGTTGGTGGTACTGGTTATACTGGAGTTGAGTTATTGCGTTTGCTGGTTCATCATCCACAAGTAAAGATACAAACGATTACATCTCGTACTGAATCAGGTAAACATGTAATTGATTTGTTTCCAAATTTACGCAACCATTTGGATTTAAAGTTTACTCAACCTAGCTTGGAAAGTTTGATTGCTAATGACGTGGTATTTTTCGCTACACCCAATGGGATTGCCATGCAAGATACTCCTGACTTATTAAAATCTGGAGTTAAAGTGATTGATTTAGCAGCAGATTTTAGAATAAAAGATGTAGCTGTATGGGAAAAATGGTATGGTATGACTCATAACTGTCCAGAGTTACTTGGAGAAGCTGTTTATGGTTTGCCGGAATTAAACCGTGCTAAAATAACCAAAGCTAATTTAATTGCCAATCCCGGTTGTTATCCAACTGCAGTATTGTTGGGATTGTTGCCATTGATTGAGGCGGGTATAGTTGATTTAAATAATTTGATAGCAGATGTTAAATCAGGAGTTAGTGGAGCCGGTCGTAAGGCTAATGTTTCTACTTTAATGAGTGAAGTTGGGGAAAGTTTTAAGGCTTATAATGTAGCCGGTCACAGACATTGGCCAGAAATTTGTCAGGTTTTAAATGCTAGTGCCAAGACTGAGGTAGATTTAACCTTTGTACCACATTTATTACCTATGATTCGTGGTATTGAGGCTACTTTATATAGCCAAACATTACGATCAATCGCTCTGGAAGAGTTACAGGATTTGTTTGTTCAACGTTATCAAAATGAGCCATTTGTTGATGTGTTGCCATTAAACTCATTTCCAGAAACTCGCAATGTTCGTGGAACAAATATTTGTCAACTGGCAGTGCATAAATCTAACAATAAATTGGTTATATTGTCTGTAATTGATAACTTAGTAAAAGGTGCGGCTGGTCAAGCAGTACAAAATATGAATATTATTAGTGGTTTAACAGAAATAACTGGTCTAACAAATGTAGCATTAGCACCCTAAAGCATCAAAACCTTCCAAGTTTTTAAAATACTAGAAGGTTTTTTGGAACTATTACTACTTTGTTTAGGACTAATAAAAATTAAGGACCATTTATTTTAATGCAAATTTTTTATCATCACCCAGCACCTCGCAAAAAAAAACAAGTTCCAACTATGATGGCGGTCAAACAACATCGTCCTTGGTTATGTCCAACCTTGTTATTCATAACAATAATTACGATAATAGTTGGTGGTTTATATTTGTGGAATACAAGTGTTAAGTTGTTGCGTCAAGATAAACAGGAATTTATAGAGCGATATTTACGAGAGCATCCAACCCCATTAAATAGCTCAGAAACTAGGGAACTTCAATCAAAACTAGCAAGTGTAACCTCTAACGCAGAAAGTTTAGCTAAATTTACTAATAAATTACAGGAACAACAACTTGATTTAGTTGAAGAACTAAATTTTTATAAGGATTTAGTTACTTCTAATCAAACTTCGGCAAAAATAAAAATAGGTAGCTTTACCCTATATAAAAATGCGGAAAATTATATTTACAAATTAGTATTAACTCAAAATAATACCAAAACAGCCACTGGTACAGTACAAATAAATATAGTTGGTGAGTTAAAAGGTAAAATTAAACAACTTGATATGGCTGCTATTACCAAAGATTCCATAGCAGCTATTAATTATAAAATAGATTATTTTCAACGTTTTGTTGGTCATATTAAGTTGCCTAAAGCCTTCATTCCAAAACATCTTACTATCCGTTTAGCAACTGAAAATAACAAAACCATTGAAAATATTAAATTTAAATGGGAAGAACTGCAATCAAAGGAATAAATCATGTGGGGAAATCGTAAAAGAAAAGTTACTAGAATAGATTCTTTAATAGGACAATACACTAAAATTAAAGGAGAAGTTTCTTTCAGTGGAGGGTTACATGTTGACGGAATAATTGAAGGCAATATAACGGCCAACAAAGAACAAGAAAGCTCAGTGCTGACCTTGAGTGAACAGGGGACTATTAAAGGAGACATACGGGTTCCCAACGTTATTATCAATGGGACTGTACAAGGTAATGTTTATGCGGAAGAACATACTGAACTAGCTTTAAATGCTCGTATTATTGGCAATGTTTATTATAATTTAATTGAAATGGCTATGGGAGCAGAAGTTAATGGTAGTTTGATTCACAGTGTAAATATGGATAATCAACCAGTTTTGCCTTTAGAACATAAAGATTAAACAACTATTAAAGACCTAAAAATTAGCAGAATTAGTTTATTGGATATATAGTCTCTCAGACTGCTATTTTTTTAGTTCTTTGATGTATAATTTTAATAAAGGTACGATACCAAGGATATATCTTTTCCACAATCTTCCGGGTTCTTGCAAAAGTCTATGTAACCATTCCATACCGATCTTTTGGAAAAATACTGGAGCTCTTTTTTTTGTCCCAATATAAAATTCTGCCGATGCCCCCAAAAACAAAAATAATGGTGTAGGTATTGACTGTTCTTCCAAAGTTTGAAAAATGGATAATCCTACCCGTTCTTGTTTTGGAAACCCTAGACCAATAATTACAAATTGTGGTTTGAAATCTTTAATTATATTAACAATATCAGTATTAACTTCTTCAAAACTGGTTGAGTTTATTTCAAACATTGGTGGAGCATAATAACGAATATTGGCATAATCTTCTTGCAGCTTAACTCCAAGTGTCTTATGGCTGACAATCATTAAAATTTTCTGTTGTTCTTCTTTAGCTTTTTGCCATAGTATTGGAAATAAATCACTTCCGGTCAACCTTGCCTGTAATGGTTTACGAATTAACCAACTACACCAAATGATGGGGTGTCCATCAGGAAAGATAAACAAAGATTGGCTAAGTTTATTCCTGAGGTTTGGTAATTTTTCTAATTTAACCAATTGGTCAGCATTAACTGTAATCACAAAGGGTAATTTAGAATTATAATTTGGGTTATGTTGATAATCCATCACATCATCAATAACTTTTAAATGATGAGTGGCTGAAATAAATTCAAATTCAAATATACGAATAATATGATACATATTTGTGCATGGATAGCTGATGTTGATATCTAAACAGCAAATATAATACCATAATTTTGAAATTAAAGCTGTGGAAAATACCTAGTCTAACCTGAGTTCGGTATAAGAAAAAGGTATATTTCCTTCTCATATCTTACAATAGTTCGGACAGTTTAGAGAAAAGAGCCAAAAAAAAGAGAACCGAATCTGTGAGATAATAAAATCAGTTATACCACTTCCCGAATATGTATAATACAGAATTGGCTTTAGCCCAAATATTTTTGATAGGGTTAAGTTCAGGAGAATAGGTAAATACATGACTCTAGCTCCAGTGGTTTCAATCATAGCTATAACCTCTTGCTCGTGTACCTTTTTCTGAACGTGCATGAGTATGAGTTATATTTGTATTAACACCAATTTTATCAATAAATACAAATTGTTCTGGCTCAAACAAAACTATATCGTTTTGATAAAAATTTAGTTTCGCTTTATTTTCTGAGGTATTTTTTCTTCCGTCAAATAATGTTTTTTTTACGAGTTATATCTATTCTTTTCAATGTCCTATCAATCGTTGAACGTGTCACCGTCTGTTCAAAATTATTACTATATTCAGCACATATTTCTTTCAGAATTAAATCTGGTTGCTCTTCTAATAATTCTCGTATAAAGTTTTCACCTTCAGCATTTATTCCTGTTTTAAAACCAACAATGTTATATCATCAATTACCTTTTTTTCACCAATATAGTCTTTTACATCAGCAACCACAGCTTGTTGTACTTCCAAAGAACTTCCCAACCAATTACCACTAACAACATTGCATAATCGTTCTAAGCTATACTGTTTATTTTCAATATTCTGAGCTTCAGTGATTCCATCGGTATATAAAACAATACCATCCCCAGCTTGCAGAGTTATTTCTTGATGGGAAGAAAATTCGGCTATATCATCTACCACTCCAACCATAAAACCTAGATCAAATGTATCAATTAATTCAACTTTTCCATTTTTTCTGACCAATAAAATTTCTTCATGTTGACCAGTTAATTGCAAGGTTCCATTTTTATAATCCAACAATGACAAAGTCAAATTTTTATCAGTTTCCATCCGTTGGGCATTGTGATAAACAGTACGATTGACGATATTTAAAAATGTCTCTGGGTTATCAATACCAGCCAATAATAAAGCTCGTACTGTAGTTTGTACCATCAACATTAATACACCACTTTCCAAACCATGACCAGTTACATCGCCAATCCCAATTTTAATATGCCCATCGTGGTTCAAAACCTCATAATAATCTCCACCAACTTCTTCTGCTGGTTCCATAAAACCGGCAATATCTAAATTATCAATCTGTTGTAATTCTGTTTCTTTAGGTAAAACCATATGCTGCAATTGTTTAGCAATATCTAATTCAGCACCCATTCGCATGTTTTCCTGCTTCAATTGTTCATTTAAATAAGTGATTTCTTGATTTGCGGTAGCTAATTGTCCAGTTCTTTGTTCCACTTTATCTTCTAACGTTTTATATAGTAAGGAGTTTTCTAATGAAATGGCAGCTTGAGAAGAAAACATATTAATCATTTTAAGTCTTGCTTCTGTAAATGCACCTTCTATCAAATTATTTTCTAAATATAATAAACCAATGAGTTTTCCTTGATGCAAAATTGGACTGCATAAAATTGATTTAAGTCGATATTGCTGGATATAGCTATCTTTAGTGTAAATTCCTTCTTGCATAGCATTCATCAATACCACTGGCTCACGAGTTCTCACTACATAATTGACAATAGGAATTGGTAAATGTCCTTCTACAGGAATAGATTGTAAAATAGTAATTTCATCAACACCAAGCTTTCCCTCTGCTTCAATCACCCACTTTGACTCACCTTTTCCAAGTATTAATAAACCTCTTTCAGCCCCAGCATTTTCAATCACAATATGCATCATTTTTTCTAGCAATTTGCTTAAAACAATCTCTCCGGCTAAAGTATGGGATGCTTTGGTGATGCTATCTAAATCTAATATTGTTGAAGTTTGTAACTTAGTGGAAACTGAAGTCATTAATGTGTTTATTGTTGCAGTTATGTTTGGAACAAAAGTTTTAGCCACAGTTAGTAATTGTGGATATTTTGCTTCTAACTCAGATACTTTAGCATTAGCACCCCACAATTTATATAAATAATGAGCTTTTAATAAATAAACATTGCTAAACTCTTCTTTAGCTTGACTTAACCAAAATTTACCAGCTAATTCATTACCAAGGGCTTCAAATTGAATATATTCATTTTCTTTAGCAGTTTGAATGGCTAAATCGTATAGGTGCATAACTCTACCAATTTCTTCATTGGAAATACGTGCAAATTCAGCTTTTACGATAAGATATTGCTGTGAATAGTTTGGAGGATAAATATCTGCCCAAGCTTTCATTTTGGCAATAAATTCTTTAAGTCTTTGCAAATACAGTTCTTTTTTAACAGAATTTTCATAAACTGCTGTTATTGCCAAAGCGTTGTATAAATAAAGCTCTACCGTAAAATTTTGATGGGTTGCTAAAATAGCATTCGCTAATTGAAATTGTGGATAAATATCAAGCAATTCTTCATAATATTCAAAGAAATACAAACTTCTTATTTTGGTGGCATAAAGCCATCCAGCAAAAATCGGAATTTTACCAAATTGTTTCCATGTTTCCTCTTCATTAAAATTAACTGTACTCAAAGTCTTATTATCCAGAGTTTGGCCTTGCAAGTGTAAAGTTGCTTGTATAATTCCAATTTTAAAAATATCTCTGACAAAATTATTGGTTTTTGCCATATAATTCATCGTATCCAATGCTTCTGTGTACACTTTCTGGAGATTTTCACCACGAAAAAAACGAGTTGATGTTTTCCACATCAGATTAAAACCAGCGAAAGCAATGTCTCCAGAATCTAAACCATTATGAAAAGCTTTTTCAAATTCGGTGGGAAGGTATTTTAAATGAGTATGCCAATGACTCCAAAAAATATGATAAAACATCATAGTACGACATGATATTGATTTATCATCAAATTGTTCAATTAATTTCATACCAAGTTTACCAAATTTTACTCCTTCTTGAATTTTATTCAAAGCACTCGCCATAAAAAAACCAAGACTTGCATATCCAACTGGTGAAAAGCGGGTATTACCATATTTCAACGATAGATTAGTTTGTTTATAGGCCAATGCACCATGAAGTAATTGTTCTCCAGCAAAAAATGCTGACATCATTGTGCTGTTTATGATTTTGGTTGTAGTAATTATCTGTGGATCAGAAGTTAATTTATTTTCAATGGTAAGATTGTCTATATCAATTTGGCGGCTTTCATTTGCTATAAAAACATGTAATTGCTCCGAAGAATCAGGAATATAAATATCCAACAATTTGAGGGCTTTTTTACCAGTAGATAAAACCTCAGTTAATTTACCAAACAGTTGATATTGTTCAATTTGGATAACATAAACTTGTGCTTTTTCTAAAGAGGTTTGTGCTTTTTTTAGTAAAATGGAATAATATTTTTCTGCTCTCTGATAATTTTTATTTAAAAGAGCAATCTCAGCACAAGCAAAATAGATTCTATAAGTCAAATTATATTCCAATTGCCACGCATTTTTGGGTAATAATTTAATACTGATAGCAAGATATTTCTCAGCCGGTTTATAAGCTGTAGCAAACTTGGCTTTTTTGGTTGCTTGCAAATTCAATTCGGCTAACTGTAATTTTTCTTGTACGTTGGTGATTAGAGTCCAAGCAATATTGAAATGATCAACAATTTTAAAAATTTCATTATCCCATTCTTCAGGAGATAAATTGGCTAACAATAACCGTCCAATTTTTAGATGCACTGCTTTTTTCTGATTATCATCAATTAAAGCATAAGCAGCTTGCTGTACTCTATCATGCAAAAATTTGAATTGAGATTTTTCAGCAGTATCAAGGTGTTTATAATTTTCATCTAAAGGCTGAACAAGTTCTTCCTCAATTGCTGGACGTAATATGGATATGGTTTCATTTTGCTCAGAAATAATATTTAATGTGGATAAATCAAATTGATTACCGATACAAGCTGCTAACTGCAATATCATTGAAGTTTTTTCCGGCAATTTATCAATCTTATTGGCCATCAACTCAACCACATTATCAGTGATATTTTGGGCAGTTATCTGTTTAACATCCCATTGCCATTGTTGCTGTTTAAAACTCAATAATTCCTCTTTATACAAGGTATGCAAAAAATGATGGGTAAAAAAAGCATTGCCTTGAGTTTTTTGGTAAACTAAATCGGCTAAGGTTTGACTGGTTTTACATTGTAAAGTGTCTTGTAATAAATGATTAATATCAGATAGTTGCAAATTAGATAATTCAATGTGGTTAACAATAGCGTTAGCTTTTTGCAGTTCCTCCACCACCATGATAAATGGATGGCTGCTATCAACTTCGTTATCACGATAAGCCCCAATAATCAACAGATGTAGAATCTGATCGTCAAGCATGATATTTTTAAGTAAACTCAATGAAGCGGAATCTATCCATTGCAAATCATCAATAAACAAAATAAAAGGATGTTTTTTATCACATAATGCTTTAACAAAATTTAGAAAAAATATCTGAAATCTATTTTGAGCTTCAGTAGGTCCAACTTCTACAACGGTAGGTTGTTTACCTATAACTAGCTCTAAATCCGGAACCACATCAATTATAATTTGGCCATTATTACCAACTGCGTCTAATATTTTATTTCTCCAATTTGCTAAAAGTTCGGTATTTTCCGTCAGTAAATAATGACAAAATTCATTAAATGCTTGTGTTATGGCAGAATAAGGAATATCTTTTTGGAGTTGATCAAACTTACCCGCTGCAAAATAACCCTTCTTTTTGGTCATCGGTTTGTGGACTTCATGGACTATTGCTGTTTTGCCCACTCCAGAATAGCCTGCAACTAACATCATTTCAGTCTTACCATCACTAACTCGTTCAAAAGCTTGTAATAAAATATCAACTTCATTATCACGGCCATAAAGTTTTTGCGGAATTTGAAATTGCCCGGAAAAATCTTTTTGAGCTAAATCAAAAGACAAACATGCCATATCTTCAAGACCTGTCAAGTTTTCTTGGATTTTTTCTAAATCTGCTTTAACTCCAAAAGCTGATTGATAACGGTCTTCAGCATTTTTAGCCAATAGTTTCATTATAATATCAGAAACAATTGGGGGGATTTCAGGATTGATTTCACACGGTGGAATTGGGATTTTAGCAATATGACAATGGATTAATTCCATTGTATCCTTAGTAGTAAAGGGTAATCGCCCACAAAGCAATTCATAAAAAGTAACTCCTAACGAATATAGGTCGGTGCGATAATCAATACTGCGGTTAATACGGCCAGTTTGCTCTGGAGAAATATAAGCCAACGTACCTTCTAGTTGTTCTGGATTGCTAAGAGTAGGAATTTCTCGTGACAAACGGCTGGCAATTCCGAAGTCAATAATTTTTACTTGTTTAGTGATTGGTTCCCACACGATATTGCTAGGATTAATATCTTTGTGAATAACATTGGCAGCGTGAATATTACCCAATCCTTCAGCTAGTTGAATAGCAAATGAAAAAAAATCTTTTAAATTAAATACCCGTTCTAGCATTAATTGCTTAAGGGAATTTCCATCAAAGTCCTCCAAAATTATAACCAAAGTATTCTGATATTTTTCAATATCGTAGGTCTTAATAATACCGTTTGAGTCTAAATTACTAGTTATTTCAACTTCTTGTTGATAACGATTTAATTCGGTTGGACTTGGATAGTCCTGTTTGAGCATTTTTAGAATAACTGGCTGGTTGTCATTGTTGCGATATCCACGATAAATGAGTGAATTAGCACTTTCATAAATTTGACTATCTATTTTATAGTTGGGTAAAATTAGCATAATTATTATTTCCTTTAAGGTTGATTTACAAAGATTTGATCCCGAAAATCCTTTAATCTTGTAAATCCTGATTCTGACAATTAAAAAATATTTAAATCAATAAATTATTCTGTACAAAAAATAAAAACTAGCTATTTCTGTTTTAAAACCAACAAAGTAATATCATCCAAAATTTCCCGTTCACCAATGTAATCTTTAACATTAGCAATCACAGACTGTTGTACTTGTTTGGCATTACCAGCCCAATTTTTACTAACAACTTCACATAGTTTCTCTAAACCATATTGTATATTTTCAATATTTTGAGCTTCAGTAATGCCATCAGTATATAAAACAATACCATCTCCAGATTGCAATGATATTTCTTGATGGGATGTAAATTCAGATACATCATCAACTACTCCAACCATAAAACCTAAATAAAATGTGTCAATTAACTCAACTTTTCCATCTTTTCTAACTAATAAAATTTCTTCATGTTGACCGGTGATTGTCAAATTACCAGCATGATAATCCAACAATGATAAAGTTAAATTTTTATCAGTTTCCATACGTTGAGTATTGTGATAAACAGTACGGTTGACAATATTTAAAAACTGCTCTGGGTTATCAATTCCAGCTAATAATAAAGCCCTCACCATAGTTTGTACCATTAACATCAACACGCCACTTTCCAAACCATGCCCAGTTACATCACCAATGCCAATTTTAATATGACCATCGTGATTTAAAACTTCATAATAATCACCACCAACTTCCTCTGCTGGCTCCATAAATCCAGCAATATCTAAATTATCAATTTGTTGTAATTCAGTTTCTTTCGGTAGAACCATTTGCTGCAATTGTTTCGCAACATCTAATTCTGCACCCATACGAACATTTTCTTCTTCTAAACGTTCATTAAGCAAAGTAATTTCTTGATTGGCAGTGGCTAATTGTTCAGTACGTTGTTCTACTTTTTGCTCCAACGTTCTATACAATAAGGCATTTTCCAAAGAAATTGCTGCTTGGGAAGAAAGCATATCAATCATTTTAAACCTAGCCGGAGTAAATGCACCTTCGATAAGATTATTTTCTACATACAATACTCCGATAAGCTTTCCTTGATGCAAAATAGGACTACATAAAATTGATTTAAGCTGATGTTGGAGGATGTAACTATCTTCAGTATAAATACCTTCTTGTATCGCATTAGCTAATACAACTGGTTCATGACTTCTGGTCACATAATTGACAATCGAACAAGGTAAATTGCCTTCTAAAGGAATTGATTGTTGGATAGTAACTTTTTTGGAATCCAGTAATCCTTCTGCTTCAATAACCCACGAATCATCTTGTTTAAGAATCAATAAACCTCTTTCAGCCTCAGCATTTTCAATCACAATATGCATCATTTTTTCTAACAATTCGCTAAGGACTATTTCTCCGGCCAAAGTTTGGGAGGCTTTGGTGACACTTTCTAAATCCAATATTGTTGAAGTTTGCAACTTATTGGAAACTGAGGTCATTAATGTGCTTATTGTTGCAGTTATATTTGAATCGAAAGTTTTAACTACAGCTAATAATTGTGGATATTTTACTTCTAAATCCGCTACTTTTGCCAAAGCCCCCCATTGTTGGTATAGATAATGAGTTTCTTTAAGGTAAATTTGAGCAATTTTTTCATTACCTTGTTCTAACCAAAACTTAGCTGTTAGTTCATTAGCAAGTGCTTCTTCTTGAAGGTATTGATTTTCTTTAGCACCAGCAATAGCTTTATCATACAATTCGATAGCTTGCCAATTTTGTTCTTGTACTCTAGCTTTTTCTGCTTCAACTAAATCATATTTATGCTGGAAATTCATTGGGGCATGTTCAGCCCACAACTTCATTTTTTCTTGATTTGCAGTCACTTTGGTTAAAACATTTTCTTGTTCTTGCTGAGATAAATTCGGATAGACTGCTAATTTAGCGAGAGAATCATAAAAATGAAATACAGGAACCATAATCAGGCTTATAGCACCATCTAAGTGCTGTTCTGCTATTTCAGCATTTTCAATTGCAGTGATATATTCTTGAAATAGATAATGTAAAAAACTTTTGTAAAAATGTAAAAAATAAATTGACGTTCTATCATTTGCTTGTTGATGAACGGGTAATTGAATATTCTCATCATAAGCTTTACCATTCAAAATACACGGATTATTAGAATCCCCTCTTAAATTCAAAACAGTTTGCCAAGATATATTAAGCCAATTAAGGGGAGCTTTTTGTTTGAGGCGATTTAGTGAAGAACTATACATAGCCATTTCCTGTTCAAGTATTACAAGTTGTTTATTGGCAAAAAAAGAATAGGAAGTATACATTTGTAAAGAATAGCCACCATATTCGAGATTGCCAATTTCTAAACCAGTTTGGTAATTTTCTAGTAATGGTTGTAATGTTTTTCCAAGATGTTCTTTCCAAAACCTAATATGCCCATTAAATATATGAACAATATTAATTTTAAGTCTTTTTTCATTCAATCGTTCTAGCAAATTTAAAGCAAGTCGGCCAAATTGATAACCTGATTCAATATCAGAAACTACACCACAAAGAATAAGTCCATAAAAAGCATAAGAATAACTTGATTCAGAACAATTGCCATGTTCAAGCGATAAATTAACTTGTTTAAGTACCAATAAGACCATCAACCCCGGTGATGCAACAAAAGCTGCTGCACTAACTGCTTCCATGATACGCATTGCTAATATCTTATCTAGGTTTGTCATAATTGGTAAGTCAATAATAGTTTGAATTGATTTACCAGACAAAAAAGCTTGTGTTTCCTGTAAAGTTAATCCAATATCCTCTTGAGTAGGTTCTGTTGGTAGATTAATACTCAATTGCTTAAGAAAAATTAATGCAGTTTTAATAGCTTCTTGTTGTTGATTTTGGGCTACATAAGCTGATATTTGAATTTTATAGATTTTAGCTTCATCGGATAAAGTCCGTGTTCTTTGCAACACTATTTGAACCAGTTGTTCCATCTGTTCAAAATTACCACTCAGATAAGCTGCTTCTACCATTTCGGTAAAGATATTGAGTGTCAAATCATAATCAGTTTCCCAACTTTTTTCTGGTAAGCATTCTTTACCAATTGTTAAATAGTTGACTGCTGCTTCATAGGCATTTGCCAGCTTTGCTTTTTGCCCAGCCATCAAATTTAGTTTTGCTATTTCAAGTCTTTCAGTTGATTCACGAATCAATTCAATGCTGTTATTAAAATGTCCTACAACTTCAAATACTTTATCTTCCAAAGAGTCAGTATTTTTTAATAACAAACGACCAATTTGTAAATGGATATTTTTCCTATGAGCGTCATCAACCTGTGCATAAGCAGCTTGTTGAACTCTGTCGTGTAAAAATTTAAACTGAGAATTTTCATCTAAAGGCTGAATAAGTCCTTCAATAATTGCCGGTTGTAATTTTTTTAAAGCTTTTTCCTGATTTAATTCAGCAATAATAACCAACATAAACAAATCAAATTGATTGCCAATACAAGCCGCTAACCGTAATATTGCCGAGGTTTTCTCTGGCAACTTATCAATTTTGTTAGCCATCAGTTCAACCACATTAGCAGTAATATTTTGAGATTTTATCTGTTCAATATTCCATTGCCATTGTTCAGAATTAAATTGCAATAATTCTTCTTCGTATAAAGTTTGTAAAAATTGATGAGTAAAAAACGCATTACCTTGAGTTTTTTGGTAAATTAATTTGCCAAGCAATTGAATTGCTTCACATGATAAAGTATCTTGTAATAAATGATTGATATCCTCTAGTTGCAAGTTTGTTAACTCAATGGTGTTAATAATGACATTTGCTTTTTGAAGTTCAGAAACTGCCATAATAAATGGGTGAGTATTGTCAACTTCATTATCCCGATAAGCACCTATAATCAATAAATTCTGGATTTCATCATCAAGCATAATATTTTTCAATAAACTCAATGAAGCTGAATCCACCCACTGTAAATCGTCAATAAACAAAATAAATGGATGTTCTTTATCACATAATACTTTGACAAAATTTAAGAAAAATATTTGAAAGCGATTTTGAGCTTCGGTAGGTCCAACTTTAACCACTGCTGGTTGTTTACCGATAATTAACTCTAAATCAGGAACAACATCAATAATAATTTGACCATTATTACCTATTGCATCTTTGATTTTAGTCTGCCAATTTGCTAAAGTTTCGGAATTTTCCAGCAACAAATACCGGCAAAATTCATTAAATGCTTGAGTGATGGCGGAATAAGGAATGTTTTTCTGGAATTGGTCGAATTTACCGGCTGCAAAATAACCATTCTTTTTGGTCATCGGTTTGTGGACTTCATGAACTATTGCTGTTTTACCAACTCCCGAATAACCACTTACCAACATCATTTCTGCTTTGCCATCACTGATTCTTTCAAAGGCTGCTAGTAAAGTTTCAACTTCAGTTTCCCGTCCATAAATTTTTTGCGGAATTTGAAATTTACCAGAAAAATCATGTTGGGCCAGTTCAAACTGCAAACCTTCCAGGTCTTCAAGACCTGGAAGGTTTAAAACTTTTTCTAAATCTGCTTTAACTCCAAAAGCTGATTGATAACGGTCTTCAGCATTTTTAGCCAATAGTTTCATTATAATATCAGAAACAATTGGGGGGATTTCAGGATTTACTTCACATACTGGAATTGGAGTTTTAGCAATGTGACAATGAACTAATTCCATTGCATCAGTGGCAGTAAAAGGTAGTTTCCCAGTGAGCATTTCATAAAAAGTTATTCCTAATGAATACAAATCGGTATGATAATCAATACTACGATTAATACGACCAGTCTGTTCGGGAGATAGATAAGCTAAAGTCCCTTCTAATTGTTCAGGATTGGTAAGAGTAGGGTTTTCTCGTGGTAAGCGACTGGCAATTCCAAAGTCAATAATTTTTACTTGTTTGGTCTTTGGATTAATTATTATGTTACTGGGATTAATATCTTTGTGGATAATATTGGCTGCATGAATATAACCCAATCCTTCAGTAATTTGAATAGCAAATGAAAAAAAATCTTTTAAATTAAATGCCCGTTCTAGCATTAATTGTTTAAGGGAACTTCCATCAAAATCCTCCAAAATTATAACCAAAGTGTTCTGATATTTTTCAATATCGTAGGTCTTAATAATACCGTTTGAGGCTAAATTACTAGTTATTTCAAATTCTTGTTGATAACGATTTAGTTCGGTTGGACTTGGATAGTCCTGTTTGAGCATTTTCAGAATAACTGGCTGGTTGTCATTGTTGCGATATCCACGATAAATGAGTGAATTAGCACTTTCATAAATTTGACTATCTATTTTATAGTTGGGTAAAATTAGCATAATTATTATTTCCTTTAAGGTTGATTTACAAAGATTTGATCCCGAAAATCCTTTAATCTTGTAAATCCTGATTCTGACAATTAAAAAATATTTAAATCAATAAATTATCCTGTACAAAAAAATAAAAACTAGCTATTTCTGTTTTAAAACTAACAAAGTAATATCATCCAAAATTTCCTGTTCACCAATATAATCTTTAACATTACTAATCACAGACTGTTGTACTTGTTTGGCATTACCAGTCCAATTTTTACTAACAACTTCACATAATCTCTCTAAACCATATTGTATATTTTCAATATTTTGAGCTTCAGTAATGCCATCAGTATATAAAACAATACCATCTCCAGATTGCAATGACATTTCCTGATGAGAGGTAAATTTAGATATATCTTTCTCTACTCCAACCATAAAACCTAAATCAAATGTATCAATTAATTCAACTTTTCCATCTTTTCTAACTAATAAAATTTCTTCATGTTGTCCAGTTAGTTGCAAAGTTCCATTTTGGTAATCCAATAAAGACAGAGTCAAATTTTTATCAGTTTCCATCCGTTTGGTATTATAATAAACAGTACGATTGACAATATTTAAAAACTGTTCTGGATTATCAATACCAGCAAGTAGTAAAGCCCGAACTGTAGTTTGTACCATTAACATCAACACACCACTTTCCAAACCATGCCCAGTTACATCGCCAATCCCAATTTTAATATTACCGTCGTGGTTCAAAACTTCATAATAATCTCCACCAACTTCGTCGGCAGGTTCCATAAAACCAGCAATATCTAAGTTTTCAATCTGTTGTAATTCAGTCTCTTTAGGTAAAACCATTTGTTGCAATCGTTTAGCAATATCTAGTTCTGTACTCATACGCATATTATCAGCAGATAAAGTTTTTAAAGACAGGTGAGTTTTTACTCTCGCTAACAATTCTTCTTTGGAAATTGGTTTAGTCATATAATCATTAGCACCAGCCTCTAAACCTTGGACTAAATCTTCTACTTGGTTTTTAGCGGTTAATAATAATATTGGCATTTCAATAGCTTGCCATTTTTTTCTAAGCTTGTGGGTAACTTCATAACCGGTCATCTGTGGCATCATAACATCTAATAAAATTACATCTGGTATAAAACCATCATCAATAAATTTTAAAGCTTCGTGACCAGAAGTTGCTTGGACAATATTGTAATTTTGTAAAGATAAATAATTATGTAGAACTTGTAAATTTACCGGTTCATCATCAACAATTAAAATCTTAAAATTGGTTGTATTATGTGCTACAGACTGTTCTTTTGAATCAGTATTGGTATGGATAATTTTATGAATTATTTTATTTGAGGATATTGGGACTGCTAGTTCACTTGAAGAAGGTAAAGTAAAAATAAATTTTGAACCAACTTCCAAAACAGATTCTACCCAAATTTTACCACCATGTAATTCCACTAATTTCTTAGTAACTGCCAAACCTAAACCAGTTCCACCATATTCTCTGGAAGTGGAACCTTCTGCCTGTTCAAAAGACTCAAAAATACTAGTTAGTTTATTGGTGGGAATGCCAATTCCATCATCTGCAACCGTAATTTGGATTTGCTGCTCATTAATTGTTTGAGCTGAGATAGTTATATTTCCCTGTTTGGTAAATTTAATTGCATTACCAATCAAATTATGCAGAATCTGTTGTAAACGATTTTCATCGGCAAATACAGCAGGTAAACTTGGTTCAATTTCATTAACAAAATTTATTTCTTTCTGGATTACCAATGGCTGACTAAGAGTCAATACCATATCAATGATAGAATTTAATTCTAGAGGTTTTAATTGCAAGCCTATGTCGTGATGCCTTATTTTAGAAAAATCAAGAATATCATTAACTAAAGATGATAAACGTTTACCACTGTTAGCAATCATGGCTAAGTTAGTTTTAGTTTGCTTATTTAGTTCTCCAGTGGCTCCATCCATTAAGGATTCAGCAATACCAATAATACCGTTAAGGGGAGTACGTAACTCATGAGAAGTATTAGCTAAAAATTCATCTTTAAGCTTATCCATTTGTTGCATTTGCAGAGTTTGGAAAGCTTGCTTAGACAACATAGTAGCAAATAAAAACAAAGAATTAGAAATATTTTCAAATTGTTGTTTTGACATTTTTGGAACTTCGGCTAATGCATCCTTAAACTGTTCTTTATCTGCACCAATTTCATCAGCATATTGAAGCATTTTTTCATCATTTTGCTCTTCACTTCGTACTTGTCCAATCAACCAATTAGCAACATGTTGATTACCAACACCTATGCTAATACTGGAGCCAGCGTCCCAAAGACCGCCACTTAAACAAGGTTGTATTATAGGACCGTTTAAATTTTGTCTACCAATCAATGAATCAGATTCCATACAATTAGCCAGCCCTTTTGGAGTTTGGCGGATAACATCCATACACAAACGACAAAAATTACTTGGTTTGGTAATTGGAGTACCATCAGGCTTAGTAATAATTGAGGCAATATTGCAGGCTGATGCAAATGCATCTTGTATTGCTTGCAATTCTTGTAAGTCAAATAACTCTTCAAAAGAAATATTGTCATTCATTTTATTTACCTCTGTTTTAAAACTAACAAAGTAATATCATCCAAAATTTCTTGTTCACCAATGTAATCTTTAACATCAGCAATCACAGACTGTTGTACTTGTTTGGCATTACCAGCCCAATTTTTACTTATAACCTCACACAGATGTTTCAAACCATATTGTTCTTCATCCATATTTTGGGTTTCAGTTATTCCATCCGTATAAAGCACAATCCCATCTCCGGGTTGTAATTTCAGTTCTCGATGAGAGATAAATCTAGTTATATCAGATACCATCCCTACCGAAAAACCCAACTCAAGAGTATCAATTAATTCAATTTTACCACCTTTTCGCACCAATATTACTTCTTCATGTTGACCAGTGAGATGTAAAGTTCCATTTTGATAATCCAACAATGATAGAGTTAAGTTCTTATCCGTCTCCATCCGCTTGGCATTGTGATAAATGGTGCGATTAACAATATTTAAAAATGTCTCAGTATTGTCAATACCAGCTAATAATAAAGCCCTAACAGTGGTTTGCACCATCAACATCAATACACCACTCTCCAAACCATGCCCAGTTACATCTCCAATCCCAATTTTAATATGACCACCATGATTTAAAACTTCATAATAATCTCCGCCAACTTCAGCAGCCGGTTCCATAAATCCAGCAATATCTAAATCTTCAATTTGTTGTAATTCAGTTTCTTTGGGTAAAACCATCTGTTGTAATTGTTTAGCTACATCCAGTTCTGCACCCATCCTAATATTTTCTTCTTCAAGTCTTTTATTTAGCAAAGTTATTTTTTTATTTGCAGTGGCTAATTGTTCGGTACGTTGTTTTACTTTATCTTCTAACGTTCTATACAATAAGGAATTTTCCAAAGAAATAGCAACCTGTGAGGAAAGCATGTCAACTATTTTTAACCTAGCTGGAGTAAATGCACCTTCCATTAGATTATTTTCCAGATATAACAATCCGATAAGTTTAGCTTGATGTAAGATTGGACTGCATAAAACTGATTTCGTTTGCTGTTGTTGGATGTAATCATCTCCGGTATAAATTTTTTCCTGTACAGCATTGGATAATACTATTGATTCACAAGTTCTTAATACATAATTAATTATAGAAATTGGCAAATTACCGGCCAATGATATAGATTGTAAAGTAGTTATTTCATCAATACCTAACTTGCCTTCCGCTTCAATCGCCCAGTCAGAGTTATCTTTCTTGAGGATCAATAAACCTCTCTCCGCCCCAGCATTTTCAATCATAATCGACATCATTCTTTCCAACAATTTATCAAGTACAATCTCCCCGGCTAAAGTTTGTGAGGCTTTAGTTATGCTACCTAAATCTAATACTGTTGAGGCTAATGCTGTTGAGGTTTGTAAATTACTGGAAATACCTCCCCTTAATATAGTTGAAGTTATATCTGAATTAGCAGATATTGCTGTATTAGTTAATAATTGGGGATATTTTGCTTCTAAATCATTAACTTTACTAGTAGCTCCCCATTGTTGATATAAGTAATGGGCCTCTCTCAAATAAGTTTGAAAAAATTTCTCCATACCACGTTGAGAATAAAATTTAGCTGCTAATTCATAAGCTAATGCTTCTTCTTGGATGTACTCATTCTCTTTAGCTCCAGCGATAGCTTTTTCATACCATTCTATAGCTTCCAATTTTCCTAAAACTCGTGCCTTTTCAGCTTCTACTAGATCATATTTGTGTTGAAAGTTCATGGGAGCATGTTTAGCCCAATTTTGCATCTTTTCTTGGTTGGTAGATACTTTGGTTAAAACAGCTTCTTGTTCTAGTGAAGACAAGGTTGGATACAATGCTAATCGTACAAGAGAATCATAGAAATGATATATGGCTACTGGCAGTAAACCAATAACACCATCTAAATACTGTTCTGCTATTTCTACGTTTTTAACCGCAGATGCATATTCTTGAAATAGATAATGCAGGATACATTTGTTGAGATGTAAAAAGTGAATTGCTGTTCTATCATTTGCCTGTTCATGGAGTGGTAATTGAATGTTTTCATCATAAGCTGTTCCCACTAGAATACATGGATTGTTTGAATGACCCATTAAGTTTAAGATAACCTGCCAATACAAGTTATGCCAATTACTTTGAGTTTTTTGTTTAAATCTAGTAACTACATGATTGTAACTAGCAATTTCTGGTTCTAAAATAGTGAGTTGTTTACCAACAAAATAAGAATAATAAGAACGAAAACAGATAGAATAGCTGGCAAATTCAATATTTCCAATCTCTAAACTAATTTGGTAATTATCTAACAAGGATGGTAATACTTCTCTAATATGCTCTTTCCATATTCTAATCTGGACATTGAATAGATAGGTTACCATTGTTTTTAATTTTTTTTCTCCAGATCGTTTCAACAAACTCAGACCTAATTTACCAGTTTGATAGCCTGACTTAATATCATAAACTATGCCGCATAGAAAGGCTCCATAACAAATATAAGAAAAACTTGATTCAGAAGCATTTCCGTATTCAAGTGACAATTCAACTTGTTTAAGTACCAATAAAAGCTGTAACCTTGGTGATACAAAGAAAGCTGGACCACCTGCTGCAACCATGATGCGCATTGCCAACATTATATTGGTATTAGTCATCATCGGTAAGTCGATAAGAGATGAAATGGATTGTTTAGATAAAGAAACTTGCATTTCATTAAGAGCTAACCCTACATTTTCGGAAGTAACTTCATTAACATCTTCTGAAAAATTAATACCCAACTGATTTAAAAAAATTAATGCTATTTTGACAGCCTCTTGTAACT
>JAUCGN010000433.1 GCA_030378125.1 Thiotrichales bacterium HSG1
TTTTTAGTTTCAGTTATATCTTTAAATGATAAAACAAAATTTGTTATCTCACCAGCTTCAATAATTGGGCTAATAGTGCAAGAAATTGGTAACTTAACATCACCTAACAAATAAGCATTGTTGTCTTGAAATTTACCTTGAGCGAGTTTTTGAACTAATTTACCAATTGACGACAATTTGTTATTTGCATCATGTAGCTCAAATTGTTCTAATATTGACGTTGTTTGTAATTGGTGATATTTGACTCCAAAATAATTTTCAGTTGCATCATTAGTAAACAGTAATTTACCTTGTTTATCAAATACGCACACACCATCACCAATCGCAGACATAATTTTCGATAAGGATGGCTGTTGAGAAAGTTGGTTACGTTCACGATCAATATTAGTAAAAAAAACTTCAATCCGATTAAGAAATTTTTGCCATTTACCTAAATCGGTTGGTAGATTATCGTTATTAAAACCAGCTTGACGTAGTATGCGTTCTAAAATTGAGTGCATATTATTAAGGTTGTTGTGATAAAAGAGGTGACGTTATAATTATTTGTGGAGGTTCTAACGACTCTTTGGGCCATAACAAAGCAGACCATATTATCACATTTAATACTAATGTTATAATGATAAATGTCTTTTTATTGAATATCTGTTTATTATCAGAATAATCAACAAATTGGTTTGTTTCACGTTGACACTCTTCCTTTTTAATTGCTGCAAGTATATACGACACAATTTTTTACCCAAAATATGTTATTGCACATAAATAGCTTTTCAGAAAAATAAGATTTCTTAAAGACTTGTTAGATTTTCAAAACCTAGTCTTGAAAACAGCAAAATACTTATCTGAAAGACCATAAGAAATTCAACAAAATAGTGAAAACTCAAAAGAAGGGGTTAAACGTTGCCACTAATTTGAACTTGTTGGAATGAAGTTAAGAATGAATCTCGATAAGCGTTCCTTAAAAATCAGTGGTAAAAGATGGATAAATAACCTATTGATTAGTTTGGTGGTACAAATTGTTTTGGGGTAGTAGATTCTTCACTAAACAAAAATTTTTGCATTTCCTCTTCAATCATTTCTCTGGCTTTTGGGTCAGCTGGAGATAAACGATATTCGTTAATTATCATGGTCTGTTGTTTGATCCACATTTGCCATGCTTCATTAGAGATATTGTTATAAATTTTTTTACCCAATTCACCCGGATAAGGTAAGAATTTTAAACCTTCGGCTTCTTTCCCAAGTTTAACACAATTTACCATGCGTCCCATAATTTATGTAACTCCTGTTTAAAATCCATGTTCTCAATGACTTCACAATTAAGAAATTATATCACGAGTTTAGTGATATATCAAGAATGATTACTTATAATCAATTGTTCCCGCCAATACCTTCGCCAAAAATACACATAAATAATATTGGTATTGA
>JAUCGN010000434.1 GCA_030378125.1 Thiotrichales bacterium HSG1
ATAGATTCTATTCAAACCATGTATACGGAGTTATTGCAATCTGCTCAAGGTTCAGTATCACAAGTACGGGAAAGTGCAGCTTTGTTAGTACGTTTTGCCAAAAGAACTAATACAGCAATATTTTTAGTAGGTCATGTTACCAAAGAAGGTTCATTAGCTGGCCCCAGAGTTTTGGAACATATGGTTGATACGGTTCTTTATTTTGAGGGTGATAGTGGTACTCGATTTCGGATTATACGAGCTATTAAAAATAGATTTGGTGCAGTTAATGAATTAGGTGTATTTGCCATGACAGACAAGGGTTTGTGTGAGGTTAGTAATCCATCAGCAATCTTGTTGTCTAATGATCAAGAGAATGTGCCGGGTAGTGTTATCATGGTCTCTCATGAAGCTACTAGGCCATTACTAGTTGAAGTGCAAGCTTTGGTGGATGAGTCTCCGGCTCCTAATCCACGCCGTGTAGCACTGGGGCTTGATCAGAATCGTTTAGCCGTATTATTGGCTGTTTTGCATCGACATGGACAGATAGCAACTTACAATATGGATGTATTTATTAATGTTGTGGGTGGAGTTAGGGTCAGTGAAACTGGAGCTGATTTTGCCATATTGCTGGCCGTGTTGTCTAGCATCAATAATTTAGTTTTAGATAGAGATTTAGTAGTTTTTGGTGAAATTGGGTTAGGAGGTGAAATTCGCCCAATACCCAATGGGTTAGAACGTTTACGAGAAGCTAATAAACATGGTTTTAAACGGGCAATCATTCCTAAAGCTAATACTCCTAAAGAGAAATTACCTAATATGGAAATAGTGCCAGTTTGGCGTTTAATAGATGCTTTGGATAGCGTTACATGAGGGTAAAATTTACTACCGTGTACTTTTAAAAATCATTAAAATTCAAATTATAATCATTTATTTGACAAAGATAAAATGCAAGGCATATGTGCCGTAATGTATTACATTATTGCACGCTATTTAAGTTTTACTATGTTACTGGCTCGATTAGAAATTTTTACATTATTGGTTTTACTTACTTCGATGTTTTGGCGAAGGTGACTGTATTTTTTGTCTCTAATTTGATTACCTAGCTATAATAGTTTATCCTTAATTTCTATAGGTATTTATACCCATTTCTTAATTTATAGTAACATTCTTACAAAACCACATCATAGAAATAAATTATAGGTAAAAACATATGAGTTATAGTGTAGATTTCAGAAAACGTGCAATAGATTTTGTTATTGAAGAAAAAAATAGTATGAGAAGTGCAAGTAAAATATTCAATATACAGTACAATGAAAGAATGGGTAAAAATATTTAAAGAAACTGGAGAATTTTCCCCCAAACCAATTTGTGGAAAACAACCAACAAAGGTAAATTTATCAGAATTATCTCAACAAGTATTAGAATATCCAGATA
>JAUCGN010000435.1 GCA_030378125.1 Thiotrichales bacterium HSG1
ACTTATAAAGTATATTTGATTTTTCATAATTTCTGTAAAAATTAAAGTATAAAATTACAATGCTAAGTTGCATAAAGGAATTATTTAATTTTAAAATGTAGAAGCTATAGTTTTACGAGAGGACATGATTCCACGTGAAACAGTACGAGTAGGAGATCGTTTACGAGGATATTTGCAAAGTGTACGTTCTGAACCAAGAGGTCCGCAACTATTTTTATCACGCACTGCACCTGAACTATTGATTAAATTATTTGATATGGAAGTGCCTGAAATTGGCGAACATTTTTTAGAAATAACCAGTGCTGCCCGCGATCCAGGTTTAAGAGCCAAAATTGCAGTAAAAACTAATGACCCAAGGATCGATCCAGTTGGAGCATGCGTAGGGATGCGTGGTTCCAGAATTCAAACAATTTCTAATGAACTGACTGGTGAGCGAGTTGATATAATTTTGTGGGACGAAAATCCAGCTCAATTTGTGATGAATGCTATGTCGCCGGCAGAAGTGGTATCAATTGTTATTGACGAAGAAACTCATAGCATGGATGTTGCGGTAAATGAAGAACAGCTTTCCCAAGCTATTGGACGTAATGGTCAAAATGTACGACTTGCCATTGAGTTGACCGGCTGGAATTTAAATATAATGACCGAGTCACAGGCATCTGAAAAATACGAACAAGAAACGACTGCTATAGTTAAACTCTTTATGGATGATTTAGAAGTTGATAAAGAAATTGCAGAAATTTTACTACAAGAAGGTTTTTCATCGCTAGAAGAAGTTGCTTATGTACCATTTGAAGAAATGTTCAATATTGAAGAATTTGATGAAGATATTGTTACAGAATTGCGTACCAGAGCTAAAGATATTTTATTGACTAAAGCTATTGCTAGTGAAGAAAAAGATGATAAAACCAGCGAACTGTCTACTATAACTGGGATAAATCAACAGTTAATTCAAGTTTTGGAAAAACGTGGTATTATTACCATAGATGATCTTGCTGAGCAATCAGTAGAAGACTTGATGGTTTTAGATGGAATTGATGAAACTAATGCTGGTCAACTTATCATGAATGCAAGAGCTTCTTGGTTTGATAAATAGTAATCTACCATCTATTAATTTTCAAAGTAACAGACATAAATGTCTGTCCTAACAAGGATAATGACCCATGTCTTAATTTTAACTACATAATGTTATCTCGTATAACATAAATTACATAATATTTTAGAATAAATGGCTGAAGTGACCGTAAGACAATTTGCTGATAAATTGGGAGTTCCCATTGAGCGTTTATTGACTCAATTGGTACAAGCTGGATTACCAAAGAAGATAGCAGGTGATAAAATTAATGAGAAGGAAAAAAACCAACTCTTAACTCATCTGCGTCATCTTCATGGTAAAGAAGATGTTGAACAA
>JAUCGN010000057.1 GCA_030378125.1 Thiotrichales bacterium HSG1
AAAATGATAATACTCATCAAAGCAGCTAAAAATCCTCAAGAAGCTCGGCAAGGTTTATTATCTAAAATTTGGGAATCTAGCATAGTTACCAAACTGCTTAAACAATCGGATACTTCAGTTTCTCGACCCGATAATTTAACCAGTGAATTTGGTTTATTAACTGATGGTTATCGTCTTTCCGATGCACAGGCTCAAGCCATTTTAGAATTGCGTTTACATCGTCTAACTGGTTTAGAACAAAGTAAAATTGCAGAAGAATTTCAAACTTTATTAACCCGCATTCATGAGCTACTTGATATTCTCAACAATACCGACAGATTGATGCAGGTAATTAAAGAAGAATTATTAGCAATTCGTGATAGTTATGGAGATAAAAGACGAACTGAAATAACTTTTGCTGATGCTGAAATTGGAATTGAGGACTTAATTCCAGAAGAAGATGTACTGGTTACTCTGTCCCATGAAGGCTATATTAAGTCGCAAGAAATGGATAGTTATTCAGCTCAAAAACGTGGTGGCAAAGGTAAGTCAGCTACTAAGATGAAAGAAGCTGATTTTATTGATAAATTATTCGTTGCCAATACCCACGATACTATCTTATGTTTCACCAGTGCTGGTAAAGTTTACTGGTTAAAAGTCTATCAATTACCACGTGCTAGTAGAATTTCACGCGGTCGTCCAATCATCAACTTATTACCACTGGAAGCCGATGAGAGGGTTAATGCAATTTTGCCAATTCGTAAGTTTGTAGCAGATAAATTTGTATTTATGGCGACTGCTAAAGGGGTGGTGAAAAAAACTTCTTTGGATGGATTTTCCCGACCGCGTGCCAATGGAATTATTGCTATTAATTTGGATGATGATGATCAGTTGATTGGGGTTGATATAACTGATGGTCAGCGAGATGTAATGTTGTTTAGTAAAATGGGTAAAGCAGTTCACTTTAAAGAAGAAAATACCATACGAGCCACTGGTAGGACTGCTCGTGGAGTGCGTGGTATTAGGTTAGCTCCTGAAGATAAAGTTATTTCTTTAATCGTTAATTATACTGATGGAATGGTGATGACTGCTACGGTGAATGGTTTTGGTAAACGTACTCCAATTGATAGCTATCCAATTAAAGGGAGAGGTGGTAAAGGTGTGATTGCAATCAAAACTTCGGAACGTAATGGAGAGTTGGTTGGAGCAGTACAAATTGCTGAAGATGATGATATTATGTTAATAAGTAATGCTGGAACTTTGGTTAGGACTCCAGTTAGTGGTATTTCAGTAGTTAGTCGTAATACTCAGGGAGTGAATCTAATTCGCTTGAAAGAGGGTGAAAAATTGGTAGGTTTGGATAAAATTTTAGACTTAGATGAGGAGGATGGAGTAGAGTGAATTACGATTTAAAAACAATTACTTGGGTCTTACTAATTGTTGCAATTATGTTGGAGGTTTCTGGCACTGTCGCCATGAAGTTGTCAGATGGGTTTACCAAAATTATTCCCATTATGGCAATGTTAGTTTTTTATGCTATGGGTTTGAGTTTATTAGCTTTAACCTTGAAAGTGATAGATGTTAGCGTTGCTTATGCGGTTTGGTCCGGGTTAGGAACAGTGTTGATAACCTTGATAGGAATTGTGTGGTTTAAAGAGTCTGTTACTGTTATAAAAGTAGCATCCATTATTTTGATTGTCATTGGGGTGATTGGATTGAATTTGGAAAACAATGTCTAGTGATAAATTGAAGGTAAAATAAGACGGATGATTAGCTACCAAAAGAAACAATATACATGAAGGAATATTATAAAACAAAACTAGGGTAGTCCTGCAATGTATAGTGATAAATCTATTAATTACTTGATATTTAACAGATTTTTTAAAATAAACACTATTCTGTGCAGGACTACCAATATTAGTATGTTATACAAAATTATGTGGGGTTGTAATTAATTAATATTTAACAAGTTTTAATTTTTCTTAATAGTCGACACCGGTACCCGGTGTAGGTAAGTAGTATTTAATTAAATATTATAATAACAGTCCTTTACGCCCATTAAGTTCTCACCTTTCGAAACAGTCCTAAGTATTACTGAGTAAAATGTACTGTACGAAATTATTGCAAAATGTATGAAGTGGATGTTTTTAAATCCAATTGTTCAGCAATATTTTCCCAAGGAACCAGCTTAAAATTTTGATTTTCTGTTGGCATAGTGTTAATACCATCTTGAACTACAAAAACTCCATAAGGAAAGTCCTCTCCCAAAGGAATATTTATCACATCCAATCCATCAGTATCATCAACTTTGTCAATTTCTAATTCAAGATTATTAACCACATTAAATCTACCCAAATATTTATTATTGCCGGCCCGATCATAAACTGTAAAGGTGCTATCTCCCTGATTAGAAGCAATTATATAACCTTCTTGCTCGTTGAGATAATAAATCGCTAGTCCTTCAACTTGTGGAGTAATATTACCATTTTTATCAGTAGTATCAATTAAATGTCCTTTATTATTAGCTTTTGGATTTGCACTGAACTTCCATATACCCACTAATTCTTCTCCAAGATAAAGATATCCCAATTTATCGTCCACCACACAACCCTCAACTTGGGACTTAACACTAAAATTTCTTATCAAAGCAGCTTTCACTAAACCATTGTTATCATATAATTCCCATTGTTCCACAGCACCGCTTTTATCATTTATGAAAACATAATATTTATTCGACACTCTGTTATGATACATACACAAGCCATAAACAGAATCTTGAAACCCGGTAATTATGGCCTGATTAGCAATATTTTCTAATCTACGTGTAGCTGAATTTACTTTATAAACAGCAATACTATTATCGGTTCGATTACTAGCTGTTACTATCGATACTTTCTCATTTCCAAGCGGAAAATTATAACGTAAATCAACATTATTCATTTCACCATCAGCCAAATATTGCAACTGATTACCAACTAAATCATAAACTATTAACCCACCTTGTTTTTGAGTAGTAATAATAATACTTTGAGCCGGGTCTTGAGGATGGACCCAAATGGCAGGATCATCTGCTGCATCTTCAGTAGCATTAACCGGTTTAGTTTCCACCGTTGCCTTGACTGATTTAGTAACCATATTTTCTGATTCAACTCCAATCATGTGAAATCGCATTGGAGGATTATCCGATGGTATTAGTTGAAATCTTGCTTGATTATAAGTCTCACCACCCATCATCAATTGAGGAATGTGTAAAATTTCGGTGTGAGAATCATAGTAAACATCAGAATTATTAATTGGTCTGTAGGTATCAAGTTCCAAAACTATTTCATTGCTGTCACTATCAACTTGTTGTAATGTCACCGAATAGGCAGGACTTTTTGTAATTAACTTAACGTTTGGTAGGGTTAAAACACCATCTTCATCATCAAAATAAATGGTTTTAGCTTGAGCATTGTAAATTATGCTAGTTAAAATAATGAGTAACGTAATTTTTATCATCTAAGATTCCTTTACATGTTGAGAACAATCGAAACAATAATCGCATAGTTCGCCGTGCCAATTAGGAATACAAGACCAACCGGGAGGTAAATTACCATCCACATATAGGTCCTGCATGTAACCTTCGTAATAGATATTTTTTAATGCACTAACTTTGCCACAATTTGAACAGGTGAAGGTGGTGGTTACTATATGTTCTCTTGGAATTATTTTATTATTTGTAGTCGCTGTTAACCATGCAAATATAAAAATAGCTAAACAAATCACAAATAAAAGGACCATTATTAAATCAGTCCAATTCCCAAATTGATTTTTGAATGAATTGTTATAAGGTTTTAATTTTGGTGTTACAAAAGCGGAACCGTTTAATGGATCAATTTTTTCCTTGATTTTTTGCAAAGTTTTTTGACCGATTCCTTTTACTTCCAATAATTGATTTAACTCGGTAAAACCTCCTATCTTTTCCCTATGTTCAACAATATGCTTCGATTTAACAACTCCAACTCCAGACAATTCGCGTGCTAACTCATCAGCAGTAGCTATGTTAATATCCACAGCTAAAACTGGATTTAATGAGAAAATTATTATAAATCCGACTAAACATTGATTTATACTATACACAGCGTATTAGAGCTTATAGGCTTTAAAAATTTCTGGAAGACTTACCATTATAAATTGCCTAAAACTTTACTACCATTTAGCTAATGGATTTTGGCAGGGAGCTTGATACGGATCATAGTAAAATAAATATTTAACCGGTTTAGTTTCATCGGCTCCTTCTCGAAAAAAATTACTGGATAACAAAAAGTCAGTTATAATTTTCTCTTCAAAACTGCGTACTTTACCGGTAAAAAAAGGAGTTTTATTTAACAAATCAGTATAGTTATAAATTGGATATAAAAAACTAAATTTATTTAATTTACCACCAATGTAACCTTCATTATCAACATGATCTATAAAATCTTGGATAAAGTTTAAAACTTCAGTTTTATCCCATTTTAAATAAGATAAGCGTTTTTCAAACACAGCAAAAATAGTATTTTTTATTCGGGTATTATTACTCAGATAACCATTTTTTACCGACCATATTCCGGTAGCTGTAGCAAAAATTCCAACAAAACTTAAAAGAAAAGTTCGACGATTCATTTTTTAACTCCAATCAAATAGTATTATTCAAACTCATTCAAAACAATATCTTAGCCAATGTTAAAATTTGTTGTTTCGGGAAATCTGCTTCGTTCCATTCCCGAAATAATCAGGTGATTGATGAAGGTATTGGTAAAAATTCTAACTTATTAAACTAAAGAAGCCCCGGTTTGAATTTGACAAATGCTTCATCTCGCAGTCGGCGTGACCAAATTTGTAATTCTTCATTAATTTTACGTTGATGGATTTGTTTGGTTGCTTCAGTACGAATTGCCTCTTCAGTATTGTCATGCTCACGTCTTTGTAATACTTGTACAATATGCCAACCATAACGGGATTTAAATGGTTTACTGACTTGATTTATTTTCAGACTATTAATAATCTCTTCAAATTCTGGTACAACATCGCCCGGACTAAGCCAACCTAACAAACCACCTTTAGCGGCAGAATTTGAATCATTAGAATTAGCTTGAGCTAAACTAGCAAAATCATCACCTTGTTCAACTCTGGCTTTAAGTTCTTTCAAATGCTCGTTAGCATCACTGTCTGATATAAAATCGTTGACTGTCAACAAAATATGTTGGGCTTTAGTTTGGGTTATAATGCTCTGTTTACCTATATTTTTATCGGCCAATTTGATAATATGAAAACCATTAGAATCCCTTAAAGGACCAACTATTTCACCAACTTTCATTTTGTTTACTAATCCAGCAAATATAGTTGGCATTTCTCCAATTGTCATCCAACCTAAATCGCCACCCTCAAGAGCTTGGCCACTATCTGAAATAGCAACAGCCATAGCCTGAAAGTTATGATTTTGTTTCAATTTATCTACTGTCTCTTCAGCTTTTTGTTTAGTTACTTTTATGTCTTCCGGGGAAGTTCCATCTGATGTTTCTATCAAAATATGCAAAATATGATATTCATTAGATGTTGATTCCTGTTTCTCTTTATTGCTCAAAAAGTTATCCACCTCACGTTCAGTAACGCTAACTCGACTAGCTACCTGCCGTTGTTTCAAACGATTAACGATCATATCTGTACGAATTTGTTCTCTAATTTGTTCATAATCAAATCCTTCAGTTTCTATTTTTGCCTTAAAACCAGTTAGATCAAGATCATTATCTGCTGCAATCTCTCGCAATTTTGCGTTTAAACTGCTGTCTTCAACATTAAGCCCCATACGTTTAGCTAATTGTAACTGTATACTAGTGAGAATCATCTTGTCTAAAACTTGACGTTCTAGTTCTTCATCTGGTGGTAAAGTAATATTTTGTTGCTGCAATCTAGTTACTACATTTCGTATTTCTTGTTGTAAAACTGTGTTGACTATCACCTCATCATCAACAACAGCTACAATATGATCGAGTATTTGAGCAAACGTCAGAATAGGTATAAATATTAGTAGTAGGATATTATATTTCATTTTTCAAAGTTAAAGTTAAATTCTTGAAATTCGGTAAGTAATTCTTCAGGTATAGGTAATGGTGAAGCTTTTTCAACTGCTAGTTTTGCGGAATAATCAAATGCAACATTGCCACTGCTGGTAACTATTTCAACCTTTATTCCTCCTGTTTGTAAAGTAATTTTTATTACGCAAGATAACCCCCCATAAAAACCTCGTGGCCGTACCCAATGTTGAGATATTTCATTTGTTAAAATTTCTATTACTTCTTGTATTCTTTCATTATCTCGTTCTGAATCAACAGATTTTTCAATAGTTTCTTCTTTAACAGATTGTTCAAGTTTTAAGGCTTCTTGTTTATCCAACACCTCTTTGGCCAAAGCCAATTCCTCAGCCAATCTTTTGGCTTCTGCATGTTCTTTAGCTAATTTTTTCTTAGCCTCTAAACTAGCAGCCAATTTTTTAGCCTTTTTACGTTCTTTGGCTAATTTTTTAGTTTCAATGGCTTTCTGTTTAAGAATTTTATTTAGTATTTTTTGTTCTCGTTTTTTCTTTTTTTCAGTCTTACTAAGCAACTTTTCTGCGGAAGTAACCTTTTTTTCAAGATGATGTTTTTTTGACTCTAAATTTAGTTTAACAGCTGGTTGCCTAATATTTTTTTTTATATGAGTTTCATCCACAATGGAAGCCGGCATGATAGTTTCTAATTTTGGAGGTGATTCCGATTGTTTAAATCCTTCCACACTAAAAAATATTAATATTAAAAATAGTATGTTAATGATAATTGCTTGGATGAATGCTAAGATTATCATAATCTGTTTAATTTTCTACGTTCTTGACGAATTTTTTCTAATTCTCGTTCTGCTCGTGAACGATGTCGTTTTAACTTATCCAATTGTTGTTGTTCTTTTTGTTGTTTGGCAGTTAGAGTTTGGATGTGTTTCTGGTTCTTATTTTTGAATGATTGATATTCTTTCTGTTTTTGTTTTGAAACTTGTTGTTTATATTTTTGGGCTGTTTCTGTAACTATTTTATCTCTTTGTAAACGCTCCATTTCTTCATATACGGCTATTTCATTTATAACTCTTTGGTCAATAATCTTATCAGGTTCAGGTAACTTATTATTAAATAACAAAATAACCAATAACACACCTAATAATAAAACAGCTTTAAAAAGTGCAATAAATTTATCTTTGAGCATTTTTTTGAATTTTAGTTAATAAACCAACTTTTTCTACTCCAGCCTCTCGTAACATAGACATTAATTTTACCACTTTACCATAATTTAAACGATGGTCCCCTTTAATTAATACCTGTGAATTAGTAATAAAACGGGTTAGAGCTATTACTTTAGTTAATAACTCTTGTACAGTTAATACCTGTCTATCATCATCCAAAAATAACTGTTCTTGTGCATTAATGCTTATGACAATAAAATTTATATCTTCTGTTTTCACAGACTCTGCTTGCTTTACTGCTGGCAGTTCAACTTCAACACTACGAGTCAATAATGGTGAAGTGATCATAAAGATAATCAATAGTACCAACATCACATCAATATATGGTACAACGTTCATTTCTGCCATATGGCGACGGCGTTTACGATAATTCATTTTTGGTAAGTTAAGTTACTATCTAAGAAATATATTGAACAAGAAATAGGCAGACATAAGGATTAAACCACATGTTCAAAATCTTGTCAATCTGTAAAACTTTGTTCAAAAGCTATGTTAGACATGGCCAATTTCATGCTGGATGCTTCGTAAAGTTATGGATAAATAATTATCTTAACTTACATCAATTGATTTTATTATAAAAAACGTTAACAATCCTATTTTGAGATATAGCAAAATAGGTATAAAATGATTAAATTTTATACTCAGTAAAAATCTCAGGTACGGAACAAAACTTTTTCTTTCGAATAGCCTTAGCTTGAGCCCATTTATGTTCAATAGGATTTAGTTGAGGAGAATATGGTGGAAGGAAGAGTGTGCTCAGCTTGACGTATAGCATGTTGGATGTTAAGTCGTTTATGAAAGCTGGCATTATCCATAACAATTACACATTTATAAGGTAATTTAGGTAGTAAATCTTGAATAGTCCACTCATAAAAAATGTCTGAATTAATATTATCTGTTAAAAGTGTTACTATGCGAATTAAGGGTTGAAAAATTATCTTAAAAATCAAATTATTAAAATAATGTATTTTTTCTATTTTAAAAAATCAATTTTTTAACTTATTGTTTTTAGAAGATTCACAAATTTTAACCCCTAATTCGTATTATTATTATACATCATTTTATACTGGTTTTGCTATATAGAATAAAATATTGTTAAATCAAAATCATTTGGTTTAAAATCCTGCTCATCCTGTTAATCCGTTAAATCCTGCTCAAACAATTAAATTTTAGTAGGAATCAATTCCGGTCGACAACTTGTCCAATTCACCTGTTCTGCTTCCTCAACTTCAGTTTTCAAGTTAACTTCTTCTTCATCTTCGATTAAAACTAATTCGTTAGCAATGAGATCAGCAGGAAAAGGTTGGCTGCCAATTAAATGAAATACATAAAAAGTGCTTGGATTCATTATTCGTTCTATAGTGCAAGGTCGTTTGATATGAGCGGCAGCATTGAGAAAGTTTATACCGAAAGCTTTTAAGGCTCCAGTTAAATCTACGTCCAAAGATTCAATATTTACTTCTCCATCTATACCTAGATTTGAAGATGCACTTATCAAACTTTCAGGGGAGGTTATAAATTGCTCGGATTTAATATTGATATTACCACCATGACCTTTATTAGCTTGTGCTTTGATATTACCTTGATTTAAAACGATAAATTGAGGATTGGAAATATTGATATTACCACCATCGCCAATACCTCCATGTACGCTAGTAGTTATTTTACCGTTTTGTAAAAAAGTATAATTTGCGGTATTTATCTCAATATCACCACCACCAGAGTTAGTAGCTATAGTACCTATTCTAGCTTCATCAATTAAATTAATTGTATCGACTTGTATTATAATATTACCAGCTTGTCCACCAGTTTTATTAGTAATTGAACTGCTTGAAATTCCACTATAAAAATATTCTCCAAAAAACTCATGAAAATTCTTTCCAGTAGCTATTAGTTCATTTGTTTTAATATTAATAAAACCAGCATTTCCTAACCCAAGAGAAGTAGTACTTATTTTTCCTCCATTTGATAAATTTATCCTACCAGCCTCTATTTTGACACTACCAGCATCACCAGTATTATAACTTGGGTCAATTGCAAATAAAGAATGATCGAGTATAAACAAAGGTTGAGTACTGGCATAAATACCACTCATAAAATTAGCTCTATCTTTTCCTGAAGCAGTTAAAATATCTTTAACTTTTATAAACACATTGCCACCTTTTCCAGAGCCAAAAGTACCACTTGAAATTTGTGCACCTTCAGTAATTACAAGCTTATTGGTCTCTATCGCAATATTCCCACCTTGACCGGCACCAATTGCAGAAGCAAAAATACCACTTGATACTTTTGTTTCAAACATAAATTTTCCTGAAAAATTAAATGTATCAGTTACTTTAATGAAAACATCACCACCATCACCAGTTTTAGCACTACCAGTAGTTATTGTTGCACCATTACTTAAATTTAATTGTTTAGCGTAC
>JAUCGN010000058.1 GCA_030378125.1 Thiotrichales bacterium HSG1
CGGTTTTTGTAAGTTTTTATTGAAGGTTGTTTGTTTTACCGATTCAGAAAAACTTGGATTTTTTCCATAAAATATGTTTTTTCTTGTCAAACTATTTTTAATCTTTTTAACTATTTAGCTTGACAAGTAACAGAGTATCTACCTGACTCTATAAATATTAGTTATTGGTGTCTGCTGTTGGAATCGAACCAACAATCTCACCTTCACAAACCAACTTAATGAAATTAGCTTGTGGAGGGGACGCTTTAACCCTTAAGCTAGCAGACGTTTAAATTCATCCACAACTTCTTTGATATCTGTTGTGCTAAATCTTCCAAAGGTAGTAATAGCATAACTTTTTAAAGCATTTTCATATCTATTATTATTATTTTTTAATTTTTTTATATGTATTTTGTTTAGTTTCTTTTGACATATCAAACAAAATTTTAGCAATCCTCTTATTATCAGGTTTGAACTCTGTGCTAAAAATAAATGCAATGTGTTTAATAATATTTGTTAAAATTATAAAATCATCAAAATTAATGTTTTCTAATGAATTAGGAGTGTTATTTAAATGAAATTTTTTCAAAAAATCATTACTATTTTCCTCAACTTTTTTATAGCAAGACTTTAGTTTTTTATCATCTCTATCTGTATGAGCCATATAATTTCTAACCATTCTATAATAATCACAAATATCTATTAAATCATTAGGTATATTTTTTATTGAAAGGTATTCTAACGCATTTTGAAAGTGAGTTTCACCTTTCTTCAATTGTGGCCAATCTTTGTCAAAATATTTAGTCCACTCTTTTTTAAAATCTTTTAGAAATTGTTCAAATTGTTAAAAAACAGATACTATATAATAATGTCTAATTCTTGAACTAAATTTTATAAAATTAACTTCATCAACTCTAATTTTATGTTTAGCTGATAACTGTTTAATATATTTTTGTGTACCTTCAATTTGTGTTTTTTCAATAAACTCACGAATAGCTATTTCATTACATTCCACAACAGCATCAAATTCACCAAGCATTTTTTTTAGCTTTTGGTAAGAAGTATACGAAAATTTTGTAATGTCTAAATCTCTGTCAGGCATACTATATTCTCCATATTATTCCTAGACATTATTTGCTAAATAAAGCAGATTAAAATAATATATTAATTCTGCTTAATTTATAAGTCAAGTAAAGTTAAGCAAACTAATAACCTGTATAACCCATACATCAAATTTATCTATCATATTACATGATATTATTTATATACTTACATTTTAACATCAAAGTATAAAATCCCCCAAAACACCAAAAAACTTATGGTAATCTTATACAAATTATTATAGACTATACTTGGTTACTAATCGCATGGAGTAGGATTATGAACAAGTTAGACGATTTTAAAGCAGTTGAGAAGATACCGGGTAACTTAAGCCGTAGAGAATTCCTGAAATTTTGTACGGGAGTAGCGGCCACTCTGGGTCTATCTTCGATGGCTGGGGTTAGAATTGCAGAAGCAGCTACTAGTGGCAATCGACCACCAGTTATTTGGTTATCAGGTCAAGAATGTACCGGTTGTTCGGAAACCTTATTACGAGCAACTCACCCAACGTTAGAAAGTCTTATTTTAGAAACAATTTCCCTAGATTATCACGAAACTTTAAGTGTTGCAGCTGGTCATCAAGCCGAAGCAGCTCGCCAAGCCTCGATGGAAGCTAATAAAGGTAAATATATATTAGTCGTCGAAGGTGCAACGCCAATGAAAGATGGTGGAATCTACTGTAAAATTGGCAATAAGACCATGTTAGACCATGTTAAAGAATCGGCGGAACATGCAGCAGCTATCGTAGCAGTAGGTTCATGCTCATCTTGGGGTGGAGTGGCAGCAACTTCACCAAATCCGACTGGAGCAGTTGGAACACCAGAAGTTTTGCCCAATAAAACCGTGGTCAGCATTCCTGGTTGTCCACCCAATCCTTATAATTTATTAGCTACAATTCTGCATCTAGTTACCTTCAAAAAATTGCCAGCTTTGGATGACATAGGTCGACCTATCTTTGCTTATGGCCGCTTAATCCATGAAAACTGTGAACGCCGTCCCCATTTTGATGCTGGTCGTTTTGCAATGGAGTTTGGTGATGAAGGCCATCGTAAAGGCTGGTGTTTGTATAAGATAGGTTGCAAAGGCCCAGAAACTTATGCTAATTGCCCATCGGTACTATTCGGTGATGTTGGTTCAGCTTCTTGGCCAGTCGGTACTGGACATCCTTGCATCGGTTGTACGGAACAAGGTGTGGTATTCGAAAAATCCATCCATGAACTAGCGAAAGTGGAAAATCTAACTCCGCCAACTTTATTCCCACCAATTGTTGAAGAACGTGGCACTGGAGTTACCCCTGCTAGTGCCGCTGTAGCTGGTGGAGTGGTTGGAGCTGTAGTTGGAGCTGGAGCGGTAATCGCTAGCAAAATGGGCCAAGAACCTGCAACGGAATCTGATTCAGATTAGGAGGTTGCTATGACTATCAAGCGACGTGATTTTTTAAAAGCGATGGGTGGAGCTTTAGCAGTTGGCACTACCGAAACGCAGGCTTTTCAACGAGAAGCTAAGGAAATGCCTCCACAAGCAGTTGGAATGTTGTATGATTCTACCTTGTGCATTGGCTGTAAAGCTTGTGTGGCAGCTTGTAAACAGGCTAATGACCATCCAGCAGAAATTATTCCTGAACATCAAGAATGGAATGAAGGGACTTGGGATTCAGCAGTTGATATTTCTGGTCAAACTCTGAATGTTATCAAGTCCTATCAAAATGGTGATTTAAGCCAAAAAGATAGAGAAATTAACGGTTTTGCTTTTATCAAACGCCATTGTTTACATTGTGTAGACCCGTCTTGTGTATCAGTCTGTCCAGTTTCAGCGATGCAGAAAGACCCACAAACTGGAATTGTGTCCCATAATCCAGATGCTTGTATTGGTTGTCGTTATTGTGTGATGGGCTGTCCATTCTCAGTGCCACAATTCGATTATACTACCCCATTTCCGCAAATTCATAAATGTCAATTCTGTAATCATTTGCAAGCTCAAGGTAAATTACCAGCTTGTTGTGATGTCTGTCCAACTGGAGCTTCTTTATTTGGTGATGTACGAGAATTGAAGGAAGAGGCTAAACAACGTTTGGCAGCTCAAGCTGGTGATTCCTATGAGTTTCAACGGGGAAAATTAGGTGGGGATAGGCCAAGTCATGTAGCGGAAATTCCTAAATATCAACAACATTTGTATGGAGATAAGGAATCTGGAGGTACGCAGGTGGTGTATTTGGCTGGAGTTCCATTTGATAAGTTAGGTTTGCCGACCAATGTGCCAGATTATTCTTATGCTAGTATCTCCGAAGGTATGCAACATACTATATATAAAGGCTTAATTGCACCAGCAGCTTTATTGAGTGGACTGATGTTTATGGCTTATAGAAATCGTAATTCAAAAGATGAGGAGGATAAATCATGAGTTCCCATCAACCACTTGGTGGTAAATTAATCAACACTCAGTTTGTTATTTTAGCCATCTTTGCATTAATTGCAGCTATATTTTTGGCCGAACGATTTATCTTTGGCTTAGGCTCGGTAACTAATCTCAACAATGGCTATCCGTGGGGAATTTGGATTGCAATTGATGTAGTTATCGGTACAGCATTTGGCTGTGGTGGCTTCGTAATGGCAATTTTGGTCTATATCTTTAATAAAGGCAAATATCATCCGTTAGTACGCCCAGCCTTGATGGCCAGCTTATTTGGTTATTCGTTGGGTGGCATGGCAGTTGTACTGGATTTGGGACGCTATTGGCAAGTCTACAACATATTTTTGCCTTGGTACGCTCAAATAAATTCAGTAATGTTTGAAGTGGCATTATGCGTGACAGCTTATACTTTTGTGTTATGGATTGAATTTACTCCAGTTTTCTTGGAAAAATTCGGTATTGAGAACCTACGACAAAAGTTAGAAAAAGTATTATTTGCAGTCATCGCTCTAGGTGTATTGCTACCAATGATGCACCAATCGTCATTAGGAACTATGATTTTAGTAGCTGGGTTTAAATTACACCCATTGTGGAATACTAACTTGTTACCAGTGTTGTTTTTGGTATCGGTAGCAGCGATGGGATATGCAATTGTAACCTTTGAAGCTCTATTATCTTCGGCTGGGTTTAAGCGACCTTATGATACCACGATTTTAAATAAATTATCTGGTATTATGTTAGTATTATTAATAGGTTATATGATAATGCGGTTTGCTGATTTAATCATGCGTGGCCAGTTGGGATTGGCTTTGGCTGGTGATATTAACGGTAATATGTTTATCATTGAAAATATTCTGTTTTTAATTCCGATAGTTATTTTAATTAATCCAGCTAATCGTAGTAAACCACGTCTATTATTTATCGCTGCCATGAGCATGTTGTTTGCTGGAGCTATTTTCCGCATCAACGCTTATTTGGTAGGCTTTGAACCCGGTGGTGGCTGGAATTATTTTCCTTCCGTGCCAGAATTGTTAGTAACCTTGGGAATCTTCTCCATGGAAATTATGTTGTATTTGATTTTTGTGAAGAGATTGCCAATTTTGCATCGGGTTGAAGCTTAAAATCTTATTTTTCCCAGCGGTCTTCGTTGGGAATTTTATGAACATATAATTTTGATAACTTAGGAAATATAAATGAATACTTTAATAAAACAAAGGCTTATTGATAAAATTCAGAATGAAAAAAATACTATTGAAATAGTGCAATTATTTGAATTATGGCAACAATTAAAAAATTCTTTTCCTCAGTCTCCAATAAATTTATTCGCAGGTAGTTTAAATGATGAAGATGCTGAAGAAATACGTCAAATTGTTCAATCAGAATTTCAAAATATAGAAGGTGAATGGTGAAATCAATTGCTCTTGATACAAACATCGTAATTGACATATTAAATAACAAAGAAACTACTGTTAAATCTGTGAGAAATTTTCAAAAAATTTATTTACCTATAACTGTTTGTGGAGAGTTATTGTTTGGAGCAGTCTGCTAAACGTGAGGTAAATGAAAAAAAGTTTCGTCAATTTATTGATTCTTGTTTTATATTGAATATTAATGAGTTAGTTGCGGATGAATATGCAGAAGTACGTAAATCTTTGAAAGAAAAAGGTCGACCTTTACCAGAAAATGATATTTGGATTGCTGCAACTTGTTTGGTAAATGATTTGCCATTAGCAACATATGATAAGCATTTTAAAATGATTGAAGGTTTAAAACTGGTAAATAATTTGGGTTAAAATAATTTTTTAAGCTTAAGATGGGTAAAAGTTATGATAAATATACAATTAACAGATGAAGATTTGCTTGAACAGGCTAAACAGCTTGGTGGACATAAAACTCAACAAGAGACCATACATGAGGCTCTTAAAGAGTATATTCGTTGGCGTAAACAAATGGAATCAATTCAACATCTTTAGCTTATAGATCAACTATATAATTAGCCATTTTTTCCCCATAATTACTACAATTTCCGGTCTTAAAATTAGTTGGCCCACAAAAATATGCAATAAGTCCTTCTTGTAAAGAACCATGAACTTCACTGTATTTATATACAAGTTTCTGTCTGCAAGTTTTAATAGGATAATTTAGCCTGTCACAATCTTGTTTCACTAACGAACTAAAAGTAGTGTTATTTAATTTGGTAATCATTTCATCTGTCAAGGTAGTGGGAAAATCATTGGAACTGTAAATTTGTAGACCAACTATAAATGCTAAAATTACCATTACACTAATAAATTTGTTTGATTTTTTGTTTACTACTTTTTTAAAAACCAACTCTTGGCTTGCATAGTTTTTAATTAATTTTTTAATATAGGGCCATTCATAACGATAAATTTTATGAGTTGGTGGATAATTATAGTTCCAAGCCCCTTTAGTATAACCGTTTAATGAAAAAATTATAAGTGTATCACAAGCATATTTTTGGGCTGCACCAAGAGAATTATAAATTCCTATAAAATTATCATATTCATTAACTATCTCTTTTTTTGGCAATGGCCGTTTAGTATTTTTAGCTTGAATAATTGCTCTAATTTTTCGTTTAGAATCAAATAATAAAATATCAACTCCCCGATCATTTTTACCACCAATAATTTCAGTGTACCAACCTATTTTCTTATATAATTCAGCTAAAAAATATTCAAAAACATCGCCTTTGAAGGTGGTACTACCATTCAAATTATTCAAAATAGTATAAATTCTCTCACTTTTATTATAAGCAGCTAATTTTAATAATATTTTTACTTGTTGGGAAGCATTGAATTTCATTAGATAATTTATGATTTTAAACTTTTATTTTCAAAACATTTCAGACAAACTGTTAAGACCTGTTAGGTTTTGAAAACCCGGCAGGTCTTTTGCTGTATTTCCTATTAACCTTTATAAATACAACCATTTGTACATGTTTCTTGAATCGTGATTTGACATAAAGTTGGTAACTTTGGCTTTAACCGTTGCCAAATCCAAATGGCTAAGTTTTCACTGGTAGGATTTTCCAAACCAGCAATTTCATTCAAATAATGATGGTCCAACTGGTCATATATAGGTTTGAATATATCTTTAATGTCCGCAAAATCCATGACCCAACCTTTATCAATCTCCAACTGGTCACATACATGAATAGTTATTTGAAATGAATGACCATGCAAACGGCCACACTTGTGATCGCTTGGGACATTCGGTAATTTATGAGCTGCTTCGACACTAAATTTTTTAAATATTTCCATATCAATCCATTCTATAATTTGGAGCTTCTTTTGTAATAGACACGTCATGAACATGACTCTCACGCATCCCAGCCGGACTTATTTTGATAAATTGAGGTTTGCTACGCATTTCTGTCAAATTATTGCAGCCAGTATAACCCATGCTTGAACGCACTCCACCCAATAACTGATGAATAATATCAATTAAATGACCACAATGTGGGACTCGACCTTCAATACCTTCTGGCACTAATTTTTTATCATTATCAGTACCTTCTTGAAAATAACGATCTTTTGAACCCTGTGCCATAGCTGACAAAGAACCCATACCTCGATAAGTCTTATAAGCTCGTCCCTTATATAGCTCAACTTCACCCGGAGATTCTTCCGTTCCAGCAAACAATCCTCCTATCATGACAGAATAAGCACCAGCCGCAATAGCTTTAGCAATATCTCCTGAATAACGAATTCCCCCATCTGCAATCAAGGGGATACCAGTACCTTTAAGTGCTTCTGCAGTATCACTTATAACAGTTATCTGTGGCACTCCAACTCCAGCAACAATACGGGTGGTGCAAATGGAACCGGGACCAATCCCAATCTTAACCGCATCAGCTCCAGCATCTACTAAAGCCCTTGCTCCTGAAGCAGTCGCAATATTACCACCTATGACTTGTACCTCTGGATGTTGTTGTTTAGTCCAATGGACGCAATCTAATACACCTTGTGCATGTCCGTGTGCAGTATCAACAATAATTACATCAATTCCAGCGTTAGCTAAAGCAACTACCCTAGCTTTACTGTCTTTACCAGTTCCAACTGCTGCTCCAACTCGCAATCGACCCTGTTCATCTTTACAAGCATTTGGTTTTTCAGTAGCTTTTTGAATATCTTTGACTGTCACCATACCACATAACTGAAATTTATCATTTATGATTAGTATTTTTTCAATCCTATGTTCATGTAGCAAATGAGCTATTTCATCTCTACTAGCACCCTCTTGGACAGTGATTAATCGTTCTTTAGGGGTCATAATACTGGTAACAGGTTGATCATAATGAGTTTCAAAGCGTAAATCACGACTTGTAACAATTCCGACTAGAATTCCTTTGTCCACAATTGGAACCCCAGAAATATTGTTGGCTTTAGTTAATTCTAAGACCTTTTTGATGCTGGTATTAGGAGAAACTGTAAATGGGTCGTTTATTATTCCGCTCTCAAACTTTTTAACTTTTCGAACCTGTTGAGCTTGCATTTCAATGGACATATTTTTATGCACGATACCAATTCCACCTTCTTGAGCCATCGTTATAGCTAGACGTGCTTCTGTAACAGTGTCCATCGCAGCCGATATAAGTGGAATATTGAGTGATATGTCTCTAGTTAATGATGTATTGAGTTTAACTTGTTTAGGTAAAGCCGTAGAATGAGCCGGCAACAATAAAACATCATCAAAAGTTAAACCTTCTTGAATTATACGCATAATTTTAAATATTTGAATTTAATTAAGAATTAAAAATTAAGAATTAAGAATCGTTCTAACCCCCTATCCTATTTTTCCATAATGATATATAATTTAGGAACTAAAATTTTATGATCAAGATGTAACTTAATTAAATTATGAATATAAAAACATTTTACAAAATTATAGAAGCTATTATTATAATTAGTTTATTGGTAGGTTGTGTTACCCACACCACACTAGAAAACACAGAAGACGGAGCAACAAGTTTTGAAACTGCATTTATATCAGAAAGACAAGAAAATATATATAAAATTTTGGTGGCTGAAATTGCAAGACTACGTGGTAATAACGCTGTAGCAGCTGAAAATTTTTTTGAAGTAGCTAAAAAAACCGGAGATTTGATCATTATTGAACATGCAACTCAACATGCCTTAATAGCTCAAAAATATAACATGGCGGTAGAAGCTGCACGTTTGTGGGTTACTTTAGACCCTAACAATCCATATGCACGTCAAATATTGGGAAAAGTATTGTTACAACAAAAAAATACTGGCGAGGCTGTAGTTCATTTGGAAGCCATGATTGACACTTTCAAAAATAATCCGGAGCAATTGCATTCTGTGTTAGAAGAGGTGTTGGAACTACATGATGATAAAGGACAAGTAACAGAATTATTAGAAAAGTTACTGTCTAAACGCCCTAATAATATAACAGTATTGTTAATTTATTCCCAAATTCAGTTAGAACAAGGTCAGCTTGAACCTGCTTTGAAATCTTTAAATACAATTTTGGAGCTTGAGCCCAAACATTTTGAAGCTGTGCCTATGTACGCTTTTATTCTAAATCAAACTGGTAAAACTGCGGAAGCACTTGAATGGATGCAAAAACATTTAATAAAAGTGCCAGATAATTTTGAATGGCGTTTATTGTACGCACGCATGTTGGTTGATGCTGAACAATTTGATGAATCTATTCAGCAATTTAAGTCTGTGGCAGCTAAATATCCAGATAATGCCGATATTTTGTATACGTTAGGTATATTACTCATCCAAACCAATAGATTTCCTGAAGCTAAAAGTAGCTTTTTAAATTTAATTAAGCTTGGGGAACGAGTGAATAGTTCTAACTACTATTTGGGTTACATTGCTCAGGAAAATGGTAATTTGGATAAGGCTTTATTTTGGTATAAAAAAGTTAAAGATGGTCCAGCATATTTAAATACCCAAGTACAAATTGCTAAAGTTATGGTTGAACAGGGACATTTAGAAGCGGCAGTTGAGTATTTACGTAATGTACCGACTAACGATACTGAAGAGGCTATTAGTTTAATTCAATTTGGGGCTGAATTATTGATTGAAAAGAAACGTTATGAACTGGCTTTAGAAACATACAACCATGCTCTTATTTATT
>JAUCGN010000436.1 GCA_030378125.1 Thiotrichales bacterium HSG1
CAAGTATGACTTGTAAATTACCTAGTTTAACTTGATTAGCTATATTTTTGGTAGCTTCGACAATATCCCAATGACCACCATAATTGACAGCGACTACCACAGTCAAAGCAGTATTATTTTCAGTTAGTTTTTCAGCTTTAGTAACCAATTTCTGTAGTTTTTCTGGAAATGCTTCAATGGCCCCTATAATTTTTAACCGTATGTTATTTTTATGTAATTTTTTAACTTCTTTTTCTAAGGCAGTCGTTAGTAACTGCATTAACAGATTAACTTCTTGTTTTGGCCTACGCCAATTTTCGCTACTAAAAGCAAACAAAGTCAATACTTCAACCTTGTATTCAACACATAATTTAACTACACGTCTTACTGTTTCAACTCCGGCTCTATGACCAACAAAACGTGGTAATGCTCTTTTTTTAGCCCAACGACCATTACCATCCATTATGATAGCAATATGGTTTGGAATGTGATCATCATTCATTTTTTTGTATTCCAAAATAAAGTAGTGTTATATAAAATCAAATAATGTTAGTATTATAGTGACGAATGAAAGAATTCCTACCCAAATAGCTCACTGCCATTAAGTTAAGAATATTACAATTTTCGGAGTCCAAAGCATAGCTTTGTAATTGGTTAATTTATAAGTTAATAATACCAAAGCCTCGCTTTGAACTCCAGAAAAATTTGTTTAACTTAATGGCATTGACCCAAATAGCTTCGATATGATTTGAGAGCTTTTTGGAAAGAGTGTTACGAACTAGACATGAAATATGTCGTATCGCAGTATAATTAAAGCGTTCAATACGATTTATCAATCCAGTTCCTTTCTGTAGCCAATATTCGGAAATTCCAACAATTTTTTGCAATACCAACCAATGAGTATTTTTCTAACATTATCAATTAAATCCTTCTTATCGTGAGAAATACAATTTATTGAAGATAACACAAATTGTTTATTATAATTTTTGCTGGCATATTTTTGTTTTCCATTGTGGATGCTTCCATTTTTTATTATATTTTCTGAGTTATATGCTGGACAATTCATTATTTTTTCACTAGATTTTTTCTATCCATTATATATCACTACTTTCTTTAGGACTACCAAAATGAGAATCATAACTTAGTAAGGTAATAGGATTAACGAAACAAAGTTATTAAATTTTAGAAAAGATTCCCATTAAGATATTAGAAACTGTTTTGGGAAAAATGTCAAATATAAACAAAGAACAAAGAAATTTTATAATTGTAGTATTTAGGTTTTGACTTCCATTAGATACAAAAATGGGTTTGATGCTCTATTTAACTATGGGATTGTTTATATGTAATAATGCACCAACTATTGGGAATGAAAACTAAATATAATACAGAACTTAGGT
>JAUCGN010000437.1 GCA_030378125.1 Thiotrichales bacterium HSG1
AAATATTTTTATAATGAAAATTATACTGTAATAACTAATTATTAATATTAGTTTTATTCAATATATCAAATTTATTTGTATTAGTATTGATATATATAATGCTGTTATACAAAATCAATAATTTACAGAATATATTCTTTAGCGGGAATAGCTGAAGAAGCCCTTTGCCAGCAGAGGCTAATGCTCATAAATAAAGCTCTTTCGAAAAGACGTATCTTGATTAAAAATATTAATTGATTATGCAAAATTTTTCGAGCTGTCAAAGACGTTTATCTGGGTAAACATAAAAACTATGGTTTGACATGAAGATTAGTTGCTGCTCTTGTCAACTTGAGATGTAGCTTTATTTAGGAAAGATGTATAATATATATCTCTTTAACATCAAACTGTTAGGTTAATACTAAAAAATGGTATGGAAAATTAATCATGCAAAAAGTTCAAATTGGTCAATGGGCTGAAGAATTGGCTTATGTATATTTGTGCAAGCAAGGTTTGCAACCAGTTGAACGTAATTATCGTTGTAAAGTTGGAGAAATTGATTTAATAATGTTAGATGAGAAAATTTTGGTATTTGTGGAAGTTAGGTATCGTAAAAGTCAACGTTATGGTGGGAGTATGGCAAGTGTTAACACACGCAAGCAACAAAAAGTTTTAGATGTCGCAAGTTGTTATCTGCAAAATCATAGTTGGGAACAACAATGTCGGTTTGATGTAGTTTTAGTTGATGGTGCTATGGAAAAACCACAGATGAATTGGATAGCGGATGCTTTTAGAATGGAATAAAACTTGGTAGCGAGAGAGGGATTTGAACCCCCGACCTTCGGGTTATGAGCCCGACGAGCTGCCAGACTGCTCCACCTCGCAACAATGAAACCATGATACACCCTTAGTTTAATTTTTGCAACTATTTAACTTTATCTTTTTTTAATATTAAAATAAATAATACTGATTACTTCACTTAAAATAAGTAATTAGGACAGTTTTTAAAGTCAAAAAGCAATGATGTAAAGTATTTATTTTACAAAAAAATCAGATATATAAAGAGGTAGAAGATTTATGAACTTTATGGGTTGACTGAGTTTATATTATGAAGGGAAACTGTGATAAATTTTCGAGAAAGTGGTATCTCTCCATCAGTGAATTGCAGCACCTTAGAACCATTTGTTCCAGGTGGGAACTTCGGAGAGACATCTTAGGCTTCCCATTGACTAGCAGAACTAGATGGGCTTGCTCACAACGCCTCTACAACTCAGTTCCTGTATTTATAGATTAGGTTCAAAAGTTTTGATTCACCAAGTAGAGAAATACCGAACACCATTCTACTCTGAAAGCTTGGATAAGGCAAGGGTTAATTTTTTTTCCAAATT
>JAUCGN010000059.1 GCA_030378125.1 Thiotrichales bacterium HSG1
GATGAAATGGCAAAATTGGCTGATGTTAAGTCATTACAACAAATTATTGACATTGTAAATGTATTTCGTCAAAAAGAACGTAATTTTTTAACATTATCACCTAATGAAAATTCACAACAAATGATAGACATAAGTCATGAGAGTTTACTTTATCATTGGGATGATTTAAAAAAATGGACAGAGGATGAAGCAGAACGTGCGAATGTTTATCGTCATTTGGAAAATACTGCTATTCTTTGGGAAAAAGATGAGGCTACTTTATGGAATGATCCTACAGATATAAATAATATTCGCCGTCTTTTAGAAAAATTAACTTCACAAAAACTTCCTGATTTAACAAATATTGAACAATGGCGTACCTGTTACAAACAAGTGGCTCCATGGGCTAAACGTTATGGTAAAGATAAAGGTATATATTTTCGGCTTGCTATACGTTTTTTGGTAAAAAGTGATATTGAACGACAGCAAAAAGAAAGAGAAGTATTAAAAGAAATAGAGAAAAAGAAACAAGCTGAGGAAAAAGAAAGAAAAATAAAAGAAGCGGCTAAACAACGTAATTTTAGAATATCTCTTGTGGCAATTGTAATATTATGTGTATCTGTTATTGGGATATATGTAGAACGCAATAAAGCCATTCAACAAGAACAGATCGCTATACAAATAAAACTAGATTCACAACTCAATAATATTGCATGGTTAGCCAAATTTAATGATTACCAAGCTGCCAAAATTGTGTTAAAGGAAATCAGTAAAGAAAAGCTTCTTACTTTACAGCAAAATACTTACAATTTATTAAGTTGGTTCAATAATTTAATGAGTAGTGATGCAGAATATATCTATGAAGGAGCCGAAGCTGCATTATACTCAGTTGCAATTAATAATAGCTATTTAGCAGTTGCCGGAGAAAATGGAACCGTAGCATTATTTGATGTAAATACAGGTAAGTTATTACAACGTTTATATGGACATGAAGGCCATGTTAAAGCTGTAGTTTTTCATCCACAAGGTAAATGGTTGGCAAGTGCTGGATATGATAAACAGATTATTGTGTGGTCATTGGCTGATTATGAAAAACTTAAAGAATTAAAAACTCCTGATAAAGTTTGGGTATTAGCAGCAAGTCCTGATGGTAATTATATAGCAAGTGGTGGTAAAGATAATAATGTTATTTTGTGGAATTTAGCAACTGATTCTGAACTTGTTTTAGCAGAACATAAAGATGATATAAGAGGATTAGCCTTTAGTTCTAATGGTAAATTGGCTAGTGCTTCTGATGATAAGACAGTTCGGTTATGGGATATTGAAACTAAAGAGGAATTACATGTATTAACTGATAATTTCATGAATGGAGTTAATACGGTTGCTTTTAGTCCTGATAATAAATTTTTAGCCAGTGGTAGTGAAGATGCAATAATACGCTTATGGGAAGCAAATTCTGGTAAACCAAAACAGTTATTAAATGGACATAAAAAGAGTATATCTGGACTAAAGTTTTCTACTGATGGACGTTATATAATATCTGCCAGTGATGACTCAACTTTAAGAGTTTGGGATGTTAATTCTGGTACAACTGTACAAGTGTTGCAAGGACATACTGCTAATATAAATGACGTGGTTATTTCTCCAGCAGGTAAAATATTCAGTGTAAGTAATGATGCTACCATTAGACGTTGGAATTTACCTTACCAGCAAGATATAGAATTTACCAATAAACCACTTTCTACTGCGATTGCTCCAGATGGTAATAGTGTTGCAGTTGGATTTACAGATGGTATGTTGCGTTTATATTCTTTACCAGAAACAAAATTACTATGGGAAACAACGGCACATACTGATGAATTGAGACGTATTGCTTTCAATCAAGATAGTTCCTTATTAGCAACTGCAAGTGCTGACAAAACAGCTAAATTATGGCAAAATGGCAAATTATTACAAACTTTTATTGGCCATGAAAAAACAATAAATTCAATTGCCTTTACATCTGATAATAAAACTCTTGCTACCGCTAGTTTTGATGGGCTAGTTGGTTTATTTACTATTGGTACAGAACAGAAAAGTTTTTATAAACCATATGATGGCAAAGATGTTAATTCTATTGATGTGAATGGTATTAATTTACTTATTACTGGTGATAATGATGTTAGTCTATGGAACCTTGATAAAGAGCTATTGCTAGAAAAACATTTTGATACTAAATTAATTTGGTCGGCATTGAGTTCTGATGGTAAAAAAATTGCCACTGTTGGGCGAGATCAGTTGGTACATGTTTATTCAACCACAGATAAATCTATTGAACCTACTACTTTAAAAGGGCATGAAAACACAGTATATCGAGCTATTTTTAGCACCAATGGTCAACAAATTGCAACAGTTAGTTCTGATGCTACTTTACGAATGTGGGATTTGCGTTATGATATGGAATTATTCAGCTTACGCCTACCAACCAATAGTGGCAGACCGGTTCCATTAAAAGATTTTAATTTTCGATGTTATCCAAAGGGAAATTGTTGGATATCAGTGCCATTAATTGAGAGTAATAAATTGATGTTGTATCAGTTAGAAAATATTTATGAAAATATACAATAAAACAACCACGGCAATAAACTATTCATGCCATTTAACATGCTTATTTTTACAATTATTTTAATAGGATTGTTACTACCAAAAATTTTACAAAAGAAATTAATTTGTTATGTCATTTTTTTGGTGTTGTTTGGTGGGATGGGATTAATTGCAATACCTGTTAATAATGTTTATTGTGCAGAATTATCAAGTAAAGATTTGAAATTAATAAAAACTCAAAAAGAACAAGACTGCGATCCAGATGATAAGGACTGCAATACAGAAAAATAAATAATTATACTATTATGATTACCATTCCTAATTACCAGATTACTAAAATAATTCATAAAAGCAAAACCACAATAGTTTATCGTGGAACTAGAAATAGTGATAATTTTCCTATCATTATTAAAATGTCTAATAAAGAATATTCTGATTATGTTGACATGGAAAATTATAAAAAAGAATATGATATTATTCGTGGTTTGAATAAAGATGATGTTGGAAATATTATTGAAACCTGTGATTTTGGAGAATATAAAAACAAACTTTTTATTGTATTAGAGGACATTGGAGGTAAACCCCTAACAGAATGCTTTACTAAACCTCTTGAAATGGAAGAATTTTTTCCTGTTGCTATTCGGCTTGCTAATATTTTAAGTGAAATGCATAAAACTGAAAAAGGTAAAATTGAAGTTAAAGAGAAAATTGGAGTTATTCATAAAGATATTAATCCAAATAATATTATCTTTAATGCCCAAACAAAACAGTTAAGGCTTATTGACTTTGGTATAGCAATAACTGAGTCTCGTGAAAATCCCATCCTAAGAAAACCAACTCAATTAGAAGGAACATTAGCCTTTATTTCACCGGAGCAAACCGGACGTATTAATTGTATGTTGGATTGTCGTACTGATTTTTACAGCTTAGGAGTAACTTTTTATTGGTTGTTGACTAATCAATTACCTTTTGAAACCACAGATGATATGGAATTAATCCATTGTCATATTGCTAAAATGCCAAGATCACCACGTCACTTAAATGCTAATATTTATCATATTGTTTCGGATATTGTGATGAAATTATTGAAAAAATCTGTAGATGAACGTTATCGGTGTGGAGGGGGGTTGGGAACAGACTTACAAAAATGTTGGTTTGCCTTAAATAATGAAAGTAAAATAACTCCTTTTGTATTGGGAGAAAAAGATATTCCAGAGAAATTTTTCTTACCTTTGAAATTATATGGACGTGAACGTGAAATAAAATCATTACAAAAAGCTGTTGACGAAACTAGTACAGGAAAAACCGAAATGATATTAATAACCGGTGAGGCTGGTGTTGGTAAATCTGTGTTAGTTAAAGAAATTCATAAATCAATTGTAGAAAAACATGGCTATTTAATTTCTGGTAAAGCTGATCAACAACAACACAATACCCCCTATGCTATTTTCATTAATGCGTTTGCTGACTTAGCACGTCAATTACTCAGTGAAAATGATGAACAAATACGAAAATGGCGAGACAAAATTTTACAAACAGTTGATTCCTATAATATGCAGCTTATTATTGAAATGATTCCAGGAATAAAACTAATTGTTGGTGATAAACAACCTCAAGAAATTAATTTTGCAACAAGTTTATTAGGAATGGCATCTCAAAATCGTTTTAACCAAATATTTAAACAATTCATTAAAATATTTATACCACCCGGACAAATGCTTGCAATATTTTTGGATGATTTACAATGGGCTGACAGTGCCAGTTTAAGATTAATACAATTTTTGACGGAATCAGAAGACATTCAAGCATTATTTTTAATCGCAGCTTACCGAGATAAAGAAATTAATGCCAATAATTCACTAAGTATAAAATTAAAAGATATTGAAAAATATAAAAAAATAGATATTACGAAGATTTCATTATCATCTTTGAAATTAGAACATACCAATCAACTAATTGCTGATATGCTATATTGTAATTTAGGAAAAGCCAAACCTTTAGGCCAATTAGTTCATATAAAAACAAAAGGTAATCCATTGTTTATCCATGAATTTTTAAATTTATTATATACAAAGGAATTTTTAAAATTTGAACATGGTAATTGGGAATATGATTTAAAACGAATTAACGGTGAAGGTTTTACTAACAACAATATAATCGAATTATTGGTTAATAGTATTAAAACATTATCTTCTGAAACACAAGAAATATTAAAGCTTGCAGCTTGTATAGGTAATCAGTTTTCTCCTGATATTTTACAAAAAATTTCAGATAAAACATTACCAGAAGTCAAAACAAATTTATTTGAGGCAATCAGAAAAGATTTGCTAACTACTATCTTTAAACCTGATCAATTAGTTAATGATAATACAACAAGTTATAATTTTTTAGAAAACTATGCTTTTATTCATGATCGTATTCGGCAGGCTTTCTATTCTATTATTTCTGATGAACAAAAACCAGAATATCATTTAAAAATTGGTCGATCATTAAAAGTTGGACAATCTGATGAAAAAATAGAAAATAATATTTTTGATATTGTTTACCATTTTGGTATGGGAAAAAGCTTAATTACCAGCAAAGAAGAACGAAATGAACTAGCAAAACTTAATCTTTTAGCTGGTCAAAAAGCTAATACGTCACTTGCTTATAGGCTAGCATTTAACTACTTTAAAACAGGAATTGAGTTATTAAGTAAGGACAGTTGGCAGACAAAACCTAATTTAACATTAAAATTGTATGAAGAATCAGCTAATGCCGCTTATCTTAAAGGCCAGTTTGAACAAATGGAGCAATGGATTGAGATAGTATTAATACAACCTGAAGTAGAGGTATTAGACAAAATAACAGTTTATGAAATCAGAATTCAAGCATATCAGGCACAAGAAAAATCAGAACAAGCTCTTAAAACTGGATTAGAAATATTAGGACTTCTTGGGATAGAATTTCAAAATATTCCTAGCTTGCCAAATAAATTTCATTTGTGGAAAAGATTATTAAAACTCAAATTTGCATTGTCTGGTAAAAAATACGATGACTTACTTAATTTACCAAAAATGACAGAACCACGTTATATAGCTGCTATGCGTATTATGTCTAAAATAACAATCGCAGCTTATTTCACAAAACCTAAACTGTTTCCATTGCTCGTATTTGAACAAATTGTTTTATCAGCTAAGTATGGTATGAGCAAACATTCTATTCTTGCTTATGCTTGGTATGGAAAACTTCTTTGTGAAACAGGAAAAATTGATGCAGGGTATAATCTTGGGAAAACTGTTATAAAGTTATTAGAACAATCTGATTATAAAGAAGAACTAAAAGCTGAAATATTTTTTATATTTAATAATTTTGTAGTACATTGGAAACAACATACGAAAAAAACGTTAAAATACCTATTAGAAGCTTATGAAAGTGGTAAAAAAACTGGAGATTTAGAATTTGGTGGTTATTCAGGTGTGGTGTATTCCTTTAATTCGTTTATAACTGGAGAAAAAAACTTAGTAGAGCTTGAAAAAGAAATGTATCTTTATGGTAAGAAATTTAAGCAACTTAACCAAACAAGACATCTACAGTTTAACGGATTATACAGACAGAATCTTTTAAATTTAATAAATTTTTCCAAAAAACCAGAAGTTTTAATTGGTGAAGCGTATGATGAAACAGAAAGATTATCAACTGTTTGGAAGTCAAATGACAAAAATGCTAAGTGTAGATTTTATATTACCAAACTCAGACTTTGTTATTTGTTTTATGAATATGGATCGGCAGCTAAAAATGCAAATAAAGCAAAAGAAAATCTAAAAAGTGTTGGTGGATTACCATCTATACCAATATTTTATTTTTATGACTCCTTAACAAAATTATCTCTATGTCATAATGTATCTAAATATGTCAAATTGCAATATTTAGCAAAAGTCTGGTTAAATCAAAGAAAAATGAAAAAATGGGCATATCATGCTCCTATGAATTATCAACATAAGTATGATTTAGTAGAAGCAGAAATATGTCGTATTAAAGGTAAAGTTGAAAAAGCTATGTACCTATATGATAGAGCCATTGATTCTGCAAGAGCAAATGGATATGTCAATGAAGAAGCATTATCCTATGAATTAGCAGCTAATTTCTATTTTAGTATCAAGAAAGATAAAATTGCTCAAGTTTATTTGCAAGATGCTCACTATGCTTATAAGTGTTGGGGTGCTGAAGCTAAAGTTAAACATTTAGAAAAATGCCACCATAAATTTTTTGATAACCCAAAACCAGCCCTATGTCCAACTAGTTTTTCTTCTACAAATTTTCATCCACAAATGATGTTAGATTTAAAAAGCTTGTATCGAACTTCACAAATAATAATGGATGAAACTGATCTTGGTAATTTGCTTAAAAGGTTAATGAAAACAATCTTAGTAAATACTGGAGCAGAACGAGGAATTCTCTTTTTGGAAAGAAATGACCAACTATTCATTGAAGCTGAAATGGCGGATAACATGGACGAGGCAATCTTATTACAATCCATTCCACAATGGTCAGAAAAAGGTTATCAAATACCGTTTCCAAATACCTTAATTAATCGTGTAAAACACACTAAAGAAACTATTGTACTGGACGATGCCGCCAAAACAGGCCAATTTATTGATGATCAATATATTGTGGAATATAAAGTAAAGTCTGTACTATGTGTGCCGTTAATATCTCAAACTCAACTAGCCGGAATTTTATACCTAGAAAACAATCTTATTTCCAAAGCTTTCACCACCGAACGAATACAAACCCTAAAAATCCTCTCGGCTCAAATAGTAATGGCGATAAAAAACGCCCTCGCTCAACAAGAAATTTTGGATATAAAAATCGCCCACAAAAAAGAAATAGCAGATTTATCAAAATAATTAAGTAATACAACAAGCTAACCAGACAAATTTACCTTCCTATTGAGGTTAATTTTTTAGATCCATTATTTTAACTTTTTTTTTGCTGTTTTCGTAATTGACAATCCTAATCATGCCAATATCGTTTCTTACGAGCTTCATCAGGCCCAAAAATCCCATCTGAAGTTAAATTTAAGTTAATAGCTCCCGATTCACTTGTGTCCCTCATCAAAATTTTGCGTTTTATATAACGTTGCTTTATCTTTGCCCTCGGGTGAGCATATTTATTATTATAACCAGTTGAAAATAAAACTAATTGTGGACTAACCATATTGATAAAACTGATACTAGACGAACCAGCACTACCATGATGAGGAGCAACTAAAATATCAGCTTTTAATTTGGATTTATAGTTAGATATTAACTGAAACTCCACATCCGTACCAATATCCCCAGTCAATAAAATACTATTGTTTTTATTAGTAATTTTTAACACACAACTTATATCATTAGTGTTTTTAAACTTAAAACCAACCGATGGATGCAAAATCTCAAAAGTTACCTCATCCCATTCCCAGTAATTAATTCCAGCCTGACAAGGTTCAATTTTATATTTGGGATATTTAACCTTATACTCCTCTTCAGCACTGGTTAATATTGTTTTAATTGATAAATCATCTCGATACAAAATAGCCTCAAGCCCACCATCATGATCTCTATCAGTATGACTAATTACAAGTTTATCAATCTGTTGTATCTTTCTATTTTTCAGGAAAGGGATTATTACCGTTCTACCAATATGTTTGTTTGGCCCAGTATCATAAACTAATACATGGTTTTGAGTGCGTATAACTGCCGACAAACCTTGTCCCACATCTAATAAGGTAAACCATACATCTCCTAATTTATACTCACCTTGATTGAGTTGAGGCTGATAAAATAATGGTATAAACCAAATAAATCCCAACCATTTGCCCGGAAAACCTCGTGGTAAAAATAGGATAAAAATACCAATCATGGCTGCGATAACAACCCATAACGATGGTTGATGGTAATATGACCAACCTAAATTGACTAACCAACCAACAGGTACTAATATGGCATCAAAGGTAGTTGCAGCTATGTGTAATGAAACACCACTTATTGGTGATGGAACTATACTTGTTAAAGTTAATGGGATAACAATGAGACTGGTCCATGGAATAGCGACCATATTGGTCAAAAATGATAACAGTGGTACATAACCAAATGTAAACAAAAGTATAGGAAAGATACCTATAGTTATTGCTGTTTGAATTTTGATGATTGGCAAGAAATTTTTGGTAAGAAAAGAATGCCCATTATCATGGTAACTAGTTAAAAAATATAAAATTATTACAACTGAACTAAACGATAACCAAAATTCTACAGACAAAACTGTTAATGGTTCCCACAATAATATCAATAGTAAAGCTATGGAAATGAATTTAGATACTATTATTCTATAGTTGAATATTATGCCAAATAGTACTACTGCCAACATAATTAAGGCTCTTTGGGTTGGTAGAGAAAAACCAGCAAGCAAGGCATAATTGGTCGCAAAAAATATACTCATTAAAGCAGCAAACCTAGGAGCCGGAAATATTAATGTCATGTTACCCATATATTTCCACAGACTATGGCTGATAAAAAAAGTTAGCCAAGCGATAAATCCAATATGCAAACCAGAAATTGCAATCAAATGAGACATACCAGCGTAACGTAAAATTCTCTTTTGCTCTGTTGGTATAAAACTTTTATCTCCCATAGCTAAGGCAATGATAATTCCGCCACTTTGGTGTTCAGATAATTGATCTTGCATTTTTTTCGCTAAAGAAAGACGTAGTTTATCTATATTAAATACAGAAGATTCTGGTAGTTCTTTTTTTGAATGGATTGAACCAATTGCAACTATATTATTTTTAAATAACCATTTTTCGGAGTCAAAGCTATCGGGATTAAATGTGGTTCTGATTGGTTTTAAGCGAACCGTAAATTTCCACCGTTGACCGGGGAGTACGGAAAATTTTTCTTGTGAATATTTTGAATACCTAAAGTTAATTAAACCGGGGTTTGACCATTGGTCATTGGCTTGTGGAGAGAATATGAAACCACGT
>JAUCGN010000438.1 GCA_030378125.1 Thiotrichales bacterium HSG1
CCCGGTTTTATAGACTGACTCTAATGGGAATAAAAAATGGGATATGGGAGAAATTATTACCAACAAAGGTGATATGAGTGAACCGTATATTGATGCTAATGACAATCAGATTTTTGATTTGACGGAACTTTATGTTGATGTGAATGATGACGGTAGATTCAATGGACCAGATGGAATCTTTCAATCTAATACAACTATTTGGCAAGATATAAAGATATTATTTTCTTCTCGCACAGCACTACTTGGCAGCAGTCCAGTGGCAATTGAAATAATTCCTACCACATTTTCCATTCCAGATGGTGGTAGCCAAACTTTCCTAGTTTTAAACGTGGGTGATATTTATGGCAATGGTTTGGTAAAAGGTACTACAATCAAAGTAACAACTAACAATGGTGTATTGGGTGGCAGTGTTGATATGGAGTTAGCAGATAATCAAAATAATACTTCTTTTAGTTTTAGCATATCTAGTAATCCTTGTGAAATATCCATAGATGAAGATACTAAAGAGAAAACTATAGTGTGTCCAGAACCAGAATCTGCAACTGTTGCCGTGGCTATTGACTCTTCTAGCAATAAAGAACAAGGTGGTAATAAAAAGGTGGAATTTTCGATCTCAGGTACTATAAACTCTAAAAAATGAGAAAAATTAGTATACTACAAATAAGACCTACTATACCTACTGATTTTCAACTATTATTTAATATTTTGACGACTATGGTGTTATTATGAAACCGGGACTTCCCACTGAAAAATTACAGAAAGTTTTAGCTAGAGCCGGTTTTGGTTCACGCCGAGAAATTGAGGTTTGGATTAAGCAAGGTCGAATCAAAGTCAATAAACAAGTTGCAATACTTGGTGCAAGAGTTTGTAGTGCTGATGCCATTTGGATTGATGAACGTAAGGTAAGCACTACTAAACTAACTGAGCAACCTCGACAAATTATTTGCTATCATAAACCAACAGGTGAAGTTTGTACCCGCCATGATCCAGAAGGACGATCTACAATATTTAGCCGATTACCAACTCTGCAACAAGGTCGTTGGATTAATGTTGGGCGTTTAGATTTAAACACATCTGGATTATTATTGTTAACTACTGATGGTAAGTTAGCCAATCAACTTATGCACCCATCTTATAGTTTTGAACGGGAATATGCAGTCCGAGTATTAGGTGAAGTAGATAAAAGCATATTACAACGCTTACAGGATGGAGTACAGCTTGAAGATGGAAAAGCTAAATTTGTACGGATTAATGTTGCTGGTGGCAAAGGTGCAAACCATTGGTATAACGTTATACTAACAGAAGGACGCAAACATGAAGTACGGCGTTTAGGGGAA
>JAUCGN010000060.1 GCA_030378125.1 Thiotrichales bacterium HSG1
GGAATTAAGCGATACATCAGCGTGGAAAGTAGTCCCATCTAAACGACAATGTGACCATTCAAAGCTATGACTACCTTTTGTAATAGCTATTTGAATATACTTATCAGCCAATGTTTTGGAATCTTCACCATTAAATTGAGTAAGCGGAGAAAAATCAGAGGGATGACAGGAAATAAATTGTTCTTTGCTATTACAACCAAATAACTTTAAAGTTATCTGATTACAATCAAAAAAGCCATTTTCATCAAGTAGCATAATAGCATCACTAGAGGACTCGTAAAGAGAGCGGAACATCATTTCGCTTTGAAGAAGTCTTTCCTCAGAATTTCTACGTTCAGTAATATCTCGGGTTACATGAGTAAAACCTCGTAACGTACCATCTGGTTTGTATAAAGCAGTAACCGTCACATGAGCTAAATATTTTGAACCATTTTTACGGAGTCTATATCCCTCATTTTCTGTTTTACCATTTTCAGTTGCATTGGTTAATATCTGTTCTACTTTGCCATTTTTAATATTTTCTGGTGGATGAAAAATGGATAAATGTTTACCAATTATTTCATCAGCAGTATATTGTAAAATGCGTTCTGCTCCACTATTCCAACTGGTTATGTTACCTCGTGCATCCAGCAAAATTATCGCATAACCTATTACCCCTTCTATTAATGTACGTAATTGTTCTTCGTTATATTTTAGAAAAGCTTTGGCTTCAACATGTTTGATTCCAATATAAGTAAGAACTAAAGCAACCAATGACATTAACATTGCTAGTTCTATAAATAGTAAACTTATACTAGATAAAATCTGTTTATAATCAATCTTTAACACGGATGAAGGGATATGGGAAACTAATTTCCAATGGTATTTTAAAAACTTAGAATTGCCAGAATTTTTGGTTTTAACAGTACTAAAATGTGATTTATATCCATTAGCAAGTGGATAAATAGTGGTGAAGGTGAATAAACCGTTAGTAGTATAAAACTGGCCAGATTTTTGGCTACTAATTACTTGCCATTCATTAAAAAAACGATTACTAAAATTTTTATCTAAACCTTGTTCTGACATAAATCCCCATTCATCATCTTTGTTGGGGGACAATAACCAAAAACTTTTTTTATTCAACAACATAATATCAGAAAAATTTTTAATTGCTAACTTTCGCATCTGTTCTAATAAGTTTTTGCCTAAATAGTTTAATAGTAGGATGCCGCGTTTATTATCATACTGGTCGAAAATTGGAGTTCCAAAACGTAACATGGGCTTTATCGGTTGTTCTACTTCGCCTCTTTCCACATTTAAATCAAATGGTGATATAAATATTTCTCCTTGTTTCAATACAAAAGTATCTTCAAAATAATATCTACCACTTTTATTTTGTAATTTTTCTTCTGGCACAATAAACGGCTTACCTTTATTGAAATTAGCTCTAACTATTTCTAAACCGGTTGTATCTAAAAACCTAACTTGATCATAAATTTTTTTGTGAGTTATAAAGTTAAGATATTCTGTAGCTAAATTTTGCTTGGCACTGTTAGTATTTAATAAATCTTGAATCGCATTATTTTCAGATAAAAACAGTAGCTCTGAAGTAATATGTTTAAATTCGGCTAAAATTAACTCAAATTGACCTCGTAAATTTTCATTTGCTTGAATTTCTGAGGATATTTTATTGGTTTTTACTTCTGAATAATAAACTGTTACTCCTATGGCAATCACTGGCAATAACAGCATTAGATAAGTTATAAGAAAACGTATGATTTTTTGGTTTAAACTGAATGATGTTGGCATATTTTAGAAAAATCTATAGATTTACACATTGACAATAGTATTATAATATGAATCGCTTAAAAAAACTATAGAATCGAAGGGTGGTTTTATGATGTAAGTGAACGTACCATAAATAATCCAAACAAATTTTAGTAATTAAGGAACTTTAATGAGTAAAATTATAGCAGTATTATCCGGTGATGGAATTGGCCCAGAAATTATAGCTGAAGCAGTTAAACTATTAGAGGTTTTGCAACAGTCGTATGGACTAGATATACAATTGGAAGAAGGTTTGATTGGCGGTGTTGCGACTGATGCAACTGGAAAACCATTGCCAGACGAAACTTTACAATTAGTAAAAAAAGCCGATGCGGTATTGTTGGGAGCGGTTGGGGGACCAAAATGGGAGCCATTACCAATAGCTATTCGGCCAGAAAAAGGTTTGTTAGGTTTACGTTCTGAACTTGGTTTATTTGCTAATTTGCGACCGGCAATTTTATTTCCAGAACTAGCTGATGCTTCTACTCTTAAACCAGAAGTAGTAGCTGGGCTTGATATTTTGATTGTTAGAGAACTGACTGGCGGTATTTATTTTGGTAAACCGCGTGGTGTCCGTAATTTGGATAACGGTGAACAGCAAGGTTTTAATACTTTGGTCTACGATACTCATGAAATAGAAAGAATAGCTAAAGTTGGGTTTGAAAGTGCTATGCAACGCCAACGAAAATTATGTTCGATTGATAAAGCTAATGTATTGGAAGCTACTGAATTATGGCGAGAAATTGTGATTGAGGTTGGTAAGGATTATCCGGAAGTGCAACTAAGTCATATGTATGTTGACAATGCAGCCATGCAGCTAGTTAGACAACCAAAACAGTTCGATGTGATGGTTACCAACAATATGTTTGGTGATATTTTGTCTGATTTAGCTTCTCAATTAACCGGTTCCATCGGCATGTTGCCATCAGCTTCTTTGGATGCTAATGGTAAGGGTATGTATGAACCAATTCATGGCTCGGCCCCAGATATTGTTGGACAGAATATTGCTAACCCACTAGCAACCATTTTATCAGTGGCTATGTTATTACGTTATAGCTTACAACAATCTGAATTGGCGGATAAAGTTGAAAATGCGGTTAGCAAGGTTTTACAAAGTGGGTTGCGAACTGCTGATATTCAACAGGATGGCAAAACCATCGTGAATACCCAAGAAATGGGTGATGCTGTTGTAAAATCACTAGTTAGTTGAGTTTATGAATAAAAAAAACTTATTGATTATTTTTGGCACTGTTATCAGTGTAGTTTTATTAGTTATAGTATTTTCACAATTGGATTGGCAAGCTTTTTTCAATGCTATCAAAACAATAGATATTTCGAAAATATTTATAGCCGGAATAGTGGTTATGCTCGTTATTGTGCTACGTTCCTTACGTTGGAACTTAGTAGCATGTATGCCGTTATCCAATTTTAAATATTTTTGGCAAGCAGCAAACATAGGTTATTTGGGCAATATGATTTATCCGGCTAGGGCCGGCGAAGTATTAAAAATTGTGGCTATCAATCATTTTTCTCCATTAACTTTGGGGCGTTCTGTTTCCAGTGCGGTGTTGGATCGTATTTTGGATATGATAGTTATAGGGATTTTTACCATGTTAATCCTTTGGATACACGGTAATAGAATCGATCCTAATGTTGGCAAAGGTATTATGATAATATTTGGTTTGGCAATAGTAGGTTTAGCTACATTAATAGCTTTTGCAGACTATTTACACAAGAAGGTCCAAGCATTATCAGTAAAAGGTAAGTTGCATAAGTTACAAGAAATAGCATTGCATGGTATAGAAGGAGTGCAGACTTTTCGCCATACCAATAATTTAGTTGTCGTATTGCTGATAACAATTATTATTTTTTTACTAGATTATTTTTGGATATGGCAGGTAATTATAGCTTTTGGTTGGGATTTACCATTTGAAGCTGGTTTGACGGTTGGTGTTTTTCTATTGTTAAGTATTTCTATACCATCGGCTCCTGGTTATGTCGGAGTTTACCAAATAGCCTGCGTTTTGGCGTTAGGATTGTATAATATTGACCAGAGCCTTGCTGTAGCTTATTCAATAGTATTACAATTAATTAGTTTTACTATTATGGGAGTGCAAGGAATGTTAGTTACCATTTACTGTGGTTTTAACTTGTCACAAGAACATAAAGCACCTATTTCAGAATCTTGTACCACTAAGGAATGATAACTAAATAGAATTTCCAATTTGTTTAATTAAACCTTCCATGTTTTCAAAACTCTGGGAGGTTTAGTTTGTGGTAATCCGAACCAATCGTGAAGTCCATCCTCATAAATCTTGGATTCCTAAAATTTTGAACAAGATTTAACGAATTAAAAGATTAACAGGATTTTTAATTCAAAGGCTTGAACTTATAAACAGGTTTTAAAGGTTTAATCATGTTTTATCCTTTAATCCGTTAAATCCTGTTCAAACATCCTCAAATAGTTGCATAGCTGATTTGCCTACTACTTTTGCCATTGTATCGTGGTTTAAATTGTCAGAATCAGGATTTACAGGATTAATTTTTGAACAAGATTTAACGGATTAAAAGATTAACAGGATTTTTAATTCAAAGGCTTGAACTTAATAAACAGGTTTTAAAGGTTTAATCATGTTTTATCCTTTAATCCGTTAAATCCTGTTCAAACATCCTCAAACAGTTTCATGGCTGATTTGCCGACTACTTTTGCCATTGTGTCGTGGTTTAAATTGTCAGAATCAGGATTCACAAGATTTTAGGATTTGCAGGATAAAGGCAAAATATGGTTTATGGTTTTAATCCTGAAAATCCTGATTCAGACATTTAAATCTTGTTTAAAATCAATAAACTTAAATTAGTTATAGTGATAACGGCAAGCTAATATACGAATTTTATCATCAAAAACTTCATAAACTATACGATGTTCTTTGTCTATTCTACGTGACCAACATCCATTGAGTTCATGTTTTAAAGCTTCTGGTTAACCTGTGCCAGAGAATGGAGTACATTGAATTTATTGAATAATCTTTAAAATTTTTAATGCCTTTTTACGATCTTTATTTACCCACCAAGTTAAGTCATCAAAGGCATCTTTATCAAATTCCAAGCTTTTCACAAATGGTCTCCATATTGATTCCATTTTGTCGTTGGCGTGCTTTTAATAAACGTTTTTTCATTGTTTCTGATGTTAGTAGATAAGCTGTTTCACGTTTTGAAATTATTTCTTCCCATATTTGAATTGGAACAATAACCGCAGTTGGTGTACCATGTTCATCAGAAACATATTGTACTGTATTCATTTTATTCCTTTTTAATTAAATCCTAATTTTTGATAGTTTTGAACAAGATTACACGGATTAAAAAGATAAAATGTCTGAATCAGGATTCACGAGATTATAGGATTAACAGGATAAAGGCAAAATATGGTTTATGGTTTTTATCCTGAAAATCCTATAATCCTGTGAATCCTGATTCAGACAATTTATCCTTTAATCCGTTAAATCTTGTTCAAAAGCTTTTAATCTTGAAGCTGCATTCGATTATCATTTCTGATGATATTCCTTGTTGCATTTTTTCTGATGGTGCGAGTGGTAAAGGTTCTTTAGATGGAAAGCAAGGACTTTCTTTTGCTGAGATATTGGTAAGCATAAGTATGTCAAATAGCTTATCTTCATATAATTTTGGATATTTTTTATACCAGTTACGGTGAATGACTAAAGATTCACTAAAATAGTTATGAGATGTATTTTTATCTTTTAGCTTAAAAAAATAAAATGTACCTAAATTATACAATACATCTGCAATATAAGGTTCATAAGTTTTCTCATTTAATTTAACTAATTGTCGATAAAGCTTTAAAGCTTCCAAATAATATTGTTCTGTTAATTCATGATGATTAGTTTTGTTATGTAAAGTTGCTAAATTGTTTAAAATACCTGCAACATCAGGTTCATAAACACTTGGATTAGTTTTAGCCAGTTTTCTGTCAATATTTAAAGCTTTCAAATAATATTGTTTTGCTAATTCATAGCGATCAGTTTTATTATATACATTTGCTAAATTATTCAGAGTACTTGCAATATAATGTTCATAAACTTCTGGATTGGTTTTTTGGGTAAGTTTTTGATAAAGTTTTATGGCTTCCAAACAATGTTTTTCAGCCAATTCATATTGATTGGTCTCATTGTACAGACTTGCCAAATTATTAAGGTTTAAAGCCACATCAGATTCGTAAATTTTAGAATTAGTTTTGGCCAGTTTTCTGTTAATATTTAAAGCTTCCAAATAATATTTTTCTGCCAATTCATAGCGGTTGGTATCTTTATATAAACCTGCTAAATTATTAATATTCAAAGCCACTTTAGCTTCATAAGCTTTAGGATTAGTTTTGGCCAGTTTTCTGTTAATATCTAAAGCTTCCAGATAATATTGTTCCGCTAATTTATAGTGGTTGATATTATTATATAGATTTGCTAAATTAATAAGAATTGTTGCAACATAAGATTCATAAGCCTTGGGATTGGTTTTAGCTAGTTTTCTACGAATATCTAAAGCTTCCAAATAATATTTTTCTGCCAACTCATAGCGGTTGGTATTATCTAACAAACTTGCCAAATTATTCAAAGTTCTTGCAACATAAGGTTCATAAGCATTGGGATTGGCTTGGGCTAGTTTTCGGTAAAGTTCTAAAGATTCCAAAGAATGTTTTTCTGCCAAGTCATAGCGGCTGGTATCACTGTATAGATTTGCCAAATTATACAGAGTCATAGCAACATTAGGTTTATAAACCATAGGGTTGGTTTGACCAAGTTGCCTATCAAGTTCTAAAGCTTCCAAATAATGTTTTTCTGCCAACTTATAACGGTTGGTTTCATTATATAAAATTGCTAAATTATACAGAGTCATGGATACATAATGTTTATAAGCCTTAGGATTGGCTTGGGCTAGTTTTCTACGAATATCTAAAGCCTCTAAATGATGTTTTTCTGCCAACTCATAGCGATTGGTATCGCTGTATAGACTTGCCAAATTATTCAGAGTCATAGTCACATAAGGTTTATAAACCTTGGGATTAACTTGGCTAAATTTTCTACGAATATCTAAAGCCTCTAAATGATGTTTTTCTGCTAATTCATAGCGGTTGGTATCGCTGTATAGAATTGCCAAATTATCCAGAACTATAGCCACATTAGGTTCAAAATTACTCAAAATTATAGCATTAGGCTCAAAAACGTTGGAAGGGATTTTGGCTAGTTTTCTACGAATATCTAAAGATTCCAAATAATATTTTTCTGCCAATTCATATTGGTTGGTATTTCTATATAAAATTGCTAAATTATTCAGAATTATAGCCACATCAAGTATACTACCTAATTCTCTATCAATCTGTAAAATATCCTCACAAATCGGAATCGCTTGCTTAAATTGTTGCTGTTTTTGTAATAACATAGCATAAGCAAAAGCATATTCCCGATTCTCCTGTCGATAATTATAAGCTTTCTTCAAATGTGGCAAAGCTTCCACAGGTTTATATTGCAAACTCAACGCCTGACCCTTAATAAAATTCGCACTAGCTGCTTGTGTAACTTTATTTTCCAAATGTTTATCCAACAATTCCCCAGCCAAACGCTCTGCCTCCGCAAAATCACCCTTCTGCAAAGCTACCAAAGCCTGTTCCACAAAACCCTGAATATTCTTATCATCGACATTATCTCGCCTAAACCGCTCAACTTCCTGCTCCAAAGAACGGTATCTATCCGCCAACTCATCTAACTCTTTATTTTTTTCTTCTAAAGTTAAATCTCTCTCATCTAAATTTTTTAACAAACGGTCAACAACACGTTGCGGAACACCATTGCAAATAATCGTCACCGCCCCACCAATCTTAGTATTATCCATCACCGGACTACAATTACCCGTTGTTTGTTGCCCAAAAGCCAAAACAGTTTGACTTATCGTGAAAATGATAGTAAATAGTAGAATTTTCATAGTTTTTTACCTATAACTTTTACTTCTATGTCTAACCCTGTAAACGGTTATAATATCAGCTTCAATATCAAATAATATCCTATAATTACCAACCCTTAACCTAAATTCTGGCTGAAAATTGACTAATTTTTTGAAATTTGAAACTCTTGGAAAATGCTCTAACTCTTCAATTTTAGAGAATATCTTTAAAGCAAGTTTTTTATCCATCTTTGACAAATCTTTTATCGCTTTATCATCAATTTTGACAATCATTATAAACCTAATTTAGCTCTTGCATCATCAATATCATATTTCTGATTATTTTCCTTCTTAGCTTGCTGTAAAATCAGATAATCATCACTATCTTTTTCAATCGCTTCAATATCCAAAATATCCTCCTGCATCCTAACTTCCTCAACAATACCACTCTTCAAACTATTAATAATGGTCAAAAAAACACTTACTTTATCATCTGGTATGTCCAACTGGATAGTTTTCATCAAGTTAATCTCCCTTATTTTTTTGCATCGCATCCAGTAATATTAATATCACCCGTTGTCACATCTTTTAATACCGGACTACAGATTCCCTCTGTCGAAATATTTGTACTAGCTTTTCTAGCTTCAATATAACTTTTTAACATTTTACTCATTGGATTATTCGGGTCTAACTGAATGGATTCATTGTAAATTTTAACCGCTTCATCCACACTACTCAAATAAGCCAATGTCCCAGCATATCTGACCCAATTAGCCTTTTGTCTATTATCCGTTACTTTAGACCACTTCCCAAAATAATTCCTAGCCTTTTTAGTATTTCCAACCTGCAACTGCTGCAAAGCCTCATCAGCCTCCAAATCCCCCTGTTTTTGAGACTGCAATAAAACCTGCACTACTTCGACTAATTGTTTATTCAACTCATCATGAGAAAGCAATTGTTCATCCTTTTGGGATAATTGTTCTTTGTGATTTTCCAATAAAACTAGCACTACCTTTTCCGAAACAACTGGTTCATTAACAATGGATTCATTATCACCAATAAATTGAATAATAGTAAAAAAAATTCCAACAATAGCCAAAACAACACTTACAATAGTTAGTATGCTATTAAAAAAATTCCACTCTTTAGTTAAAAAATAGTTTTTTAGCCGATTTGATATATTTAACATAATTATTCCCTGTTTTAGATGATTAAAAAATATTACTGTTAAGATTCACTTAAGATTTCTTTGCTATTATAGCACCATACTTATCTTGAGGATTAAACCATGCAAATTAAACTAATGGCTATTTTATTATTACTATCAACTACATTACATGCTACACCAGTCGATGACCTATTAGCAGAATACCGTTCTACCGGAGTTGAATCTTTCAGTGCAGAAAATGGAAAGGTTTTATGGTCACAAGAATTTACCGATGCCAAAACTGGTAAAATTCGTCAATGTACTACCTGTCATACTGCTGATTTACGCAATGAAGGTAAACATGCCAGAACAGGTAAAGTTATCAAACCATTAGCCCCAAGTGCTAATCCAAAACGCTTGACCAAGCTAAAGAAAATTCGTAAATGGTTCAAACGCAACTGCAAATGGACTGTTGGACGTGAATGTACTGCCCAAGAAAAAGGCGATATTTTACTTTTTATCCAAAATTTTAATGGAGAACAACAATGAAATTTATCTTAA
>JAUCGN010000439.1 GCA_030378125.1 Thiotrichales bacterium HSG1
AATCGACCTAAATGGACTGTACAATCTGAAAATGGTGAGTTGTCTCCTACAGCCGATCAAATTTGGTTATTGGGCAACACTGTTTTACAACAACATACCCAAAATCCAATTAAAGTAATTTCTCAGGATTTACAGGTAAAAATGAATGCTGAATCAGCTCATACTAAAGCTCCAACGACAATTATCACTAAATTTGGTGAAACTAAGTCTGTTGGAATGCATATATTTATGTCAACTGAACAAATAGAATTGTTTTCCAATGTGCGAGGCCATTATGTACTTCAATAAAATTTTATTAATCGCTTTATTGTTGACTTATAACAATATTTATGCATTATCAACTGATCGAGAACAACCAATTTTAATTGAAGCTGACCAAGCAACAATTGATAATGTCGGAGGGATTGCTACTTATGAGGGAAATGTTGTAGTAACTCAAGGTTCAATTCGGATTGATGCCGATAAAATAACTCTTAATTACACACTTAAACAGACAATTGAAAAAATTGTTGCTACTGGTAACTTGGCTAGTTTCAAACAACATCTGGATAGTGATGAAGATATTAACGCTAAAGCCAAACAGATGGAATATAATGCAATTAAAGATATTTTACATCTTGTTGATAAAGCCGAACTTCGCAAACAAAAAAATGGTAAGGATATTTATACCTCCAATGCACCGCGTATCACATATGATACTAAAAAAGGCTTTACTAAAGCTGATGGTGGTGATGGTAATGGTAGAATAAAAATTTCGATTGAACCACAGCATTTTGAAAAAAAGTGAGTATATTATCTGCCAAACATTTGGCTAAAAAATACAGATCACGACCAGTAGTAAAAGATGTTAGCCTTAACGTGACCAGTGGTGAGGTGGTTGGATTGTTAGGGCCAAATGGTGCTGGCAAAACTACCAGTTTTTATATGATGGTTGGTTTAATAGCTTGTGATCAAGGTAATATTTTTTTGGGAGAACAGGATATAACAGTTTTGCCCATGTATAAACGTGCTCAAATGGGATTAGGTTACCTACCTCAAGAACCGTCTGTATTTCGTAAGTTGACAGTAGCTGATAATATTATGGCTATCCTTGAAGTGCAAAAACACTTTACTAATAATCAGCGTAAACAACAACTTGATTTATTACTAGAAGAACTACATATACAACACTTGCGTGATAATTTGGGTATGAGTTTATCCGGTGGAGAAAGACGGCGAGTTGAAATTGCTCGAGCTTTAGCTTCAGAACCACGTTTTATATTGCTTGACGAACCTTTTGCTGGAGTTGATCCTTTGTCAGTGCTTGATATTCAAC
>JAUCGN010000440.1 GCA_030378125.1 Thiotrichales bacterium HSG1
TTCAGTTAGTATCTGCACCAATTGTTCTTCATTTAACTCTTCAAGTGCTGATACGACTGGTAAACGACCAATTAATTCTGGAATTAAACCATATTTCACCAAATCATCAGGTTCCAATTCAGCCAATAATTCATTGACTCGTTTATTATCTTTAGTTGTCACCTCAGCACCAAACCCCATTCCACCTTCATCAGTCCGAGCTTGAATTACCTTTTCCAAACCAGCAAAGGCCCCGCCACAAATAAATAGAATATTGGTTGTATCAATGGGAATAAATTCTTGCTTAGGGTGTTTACGACCACCTTGTGGTGGAACTGAAGCAATAGTTCCTTCAATCAATTTAAGCAAGGCCTGTTGTACACCTTCACCTGAAACATCTCTGGTAATTGACTGATTTTCGGAGCGACGGGATATTTTATCAATTTCATCTATATAGATAATAGCTGTTTCGGCCTTTTTACCATCACCTTTGCAAGTCTGTAATAGTTTTTGGATAATATGCTCAACATCTTCTCCAACATAACCAGCTTCAGTTAAAGTAGTTGCATCTGCCATTGCAAAAGGTACTTGTAAAAATTTAGCCAAAGTTTCAGCCAACAATGTTTTACCACAACCGGTTGGACCTATTAATAACACATTACTTTTGGAGATTTCTACTTCATTTTTGGTGTTACTTGCTAAACGTTTGTAATGGTTGTAAACCGCCACAGATAATACCTTTTTGGCACGTTCTTGACCTATAACATACTCGTTTAGGTGAGCATTAATTTCTTTTGGAGTAGGTAACCTAGATTGTACCGGAGATGTGTCTTCTTGCTCTTGTTTAATAATGTCATTACATGATTTAATGCAATCACCACAAATAAATAAAGCTGGTCCAGGGCCAGCAATTAATCTATCCACTTCATCTTGATTTTTTCCACAAAATGAACATTTTGGTATGTGATTATCAAAGTTTTTCTTAGCCATATCTATTCTCTATCCGACATGACTGTATCAATAAGGCCATACTCCACTGCTTCGTCAGCAGACATAAAGTTATCTCGTTCAGTGTCATCTTGGACTTTTTCTATGTTTTGACTAGTGTGTTTAGCCAAAATTGCATTCAATCGTTCCCGAACTTTTAAAATTTCCCGAGCATGAATATCAATATCAGTGGCTTGACCACGAAATCCACCCAAAGGTTGATGTATCATCATGCGTGAATGAGGTAAACAGTAACGCTTATTTTTAGCACCACCAGTCAATAGCAAAGCACCCATACTAGCGGCTTGACCTATACACAAGGTACTAACATC
>JAUCGN010000061.1 GCA_030378125.1 Thiotrichales bacterium HSG1
AACCATCAGTGGAGAAAGCAGCCCAAGCATAACTCCATAACATCCATAAACCAAAAACTACTGTCAAAATTGCACTGGGAGTAGTAATTCCATAATATAGTTTACGTTCCATTACTTTGAAGCGTTTATTGCTGATCTCATCACTACTCATGGCATGATAAACGAATAATCGGGGTAAATAAAATAAGCCTGCAAACCAGGTTACTATAAAAATAACATGAAAAGCTTTGATCCATAACATTTTATTTGGTCTAACTATATATTAAAAAAAGGTTTAATTAAGACTAACTGAAGGATTACTACATTACATAACTAAAACCAATTAAGGCTTGATCTTCAATATCACTTTCTTCATTCCAATATATTTTATACTGAAATTTTAACTCTGTATTCTCTCCAAAGGCAATACCAGCACCTAACCCTAAAAAAAAGCCAGCTTCAATGTCAACGCTTTCTGAATAACATGTTTCACAATCAGCAATTTCTCGGTCAAAGTTCATGTATTCATAACCGGCTAAAGAGTTGATCGAAAATATATCATTCACTGGGTAATTAATTTTACTGGCTATGGAGAGTAAAAAACCAGTTTCTGAAGATTCAGCCGTGTACACTCTATCTTGATAGTCACGATAATAGTCTTCTACATAGGTAACTTCTTGTTCAAACTTATTATTATCATCTAAAAATAATGCTCCAATACCGAACTCAATTGAGAAATATTCCTGCAATTCAAGGTCCATTCTGCCATCTAAAGTCCATGCTTCTTCATTCAAACCACTTGATTTAGCAAACTCTGGTTTGAACTGTAATTTACCAACATAAGCACTTATTTCGGCCCCCATAACTACATAGGAGCTAAATAATAAAAATATAAATAATATATTACGCATAAAACTACTCCTGACAGTATTTCAGAAAGAATGCAAGGGATTGAGTTATTAAAACAAGTCATTGCATCTGTTTGTATTACCCAAAAATCTTGTTTTTATGACCTTAGTGAATAGTTTGTAGATTTGTATTGTTATAATATTTAATATTCTACTTGAATGAAAAATAAATTACAAATAGTTAATGGTTATCACATTTTAAGTTTAGCCATAATGTGAGTGTAGATTTAGATACAATTAAAAAAGGTAAATATTTGCATATTCAAAAATATTATCCCTAGTATAAAACACTTTAATTTTAAAATACACAACCGCTGCGAGACATGGAGAGGGGAAGCCGAAGTCGAGTAGTCCGCGACTAGGTGAGAGTTCTTAAATTTGAAGAAATAGTTAAGCGTAGTGCATTTCTTGAAATTTTGAACAAGCTCAGCGTAGAGTCATGGTGGAGTCGGTGGGATGGAGCTGCTTAAGTGCGGAGTCGCCCGATGAGACCTGACGTGTCGGGGCAATTATAACCGGTTTCGCTGAAAAATTGATTAGTTCACGGGACATGGACGTTCAAGAGACATCATGAAATTTCTGCGAAACTTCTTTAAGTTTTTCCTTAATATTTTTAATATATTATACTACTTTGTTCAGGACTACCCAATATTCTAACATCCACCTACTTCAACGCTTCTTGGTCAGGTTTTGACTTCTATCAAGTATAAATATGGCTTTGAATCCTTTATGTAAATGTGGGTCTGTTAATATGTAAAATTGTCCAAAATATTGTGCTAAAGAAACGCTATAAGTGAGTTATGATTATTTTGAGGAATATGCCTATCAACTTAAATTGTAAATGAATGTAAACAAAGTTTGATTAGACATATTTTTTAACAAAAAGATAGTTTTTAGACATAAGTGATTTACACGATCATGTTTTAATGCATATCTAGCTTTTAGAAGATTCACTTTTACTAAAGTGACCAAATGTTATTACGAATAATTTGCAGATTTAGCACTAAGTTTTTATTCACAAAAGGAAGGTATATCATGAAACATGTAATCGTATTTTTAGGTGTAGTTGGTATCTGTTTTGCGGTGTTTGCTTGGGTGGAAAATGATCGAATTGAGCAAATTGCAGCAAAGAAAAAGGCACAACAGGATATGACTATGCAAGTTGGAGAGCTTTCAGAAGTTAAATAAATTCAGTAATTGTTTTTTTAAATAAATTGTTTATCAAAAGGATCAAGTCATGAGTAGTGTTATTATTGGAATTACAACACTTATTTTAATGGGTGTTCCTATTTTAACTTTGGTAGCATTTGTTTGTGGAATAATGAAATGTACACACAGGATAGAAAGAGTAGACTCCCAAGGTGGGATATCTTATTAAATTACATAATGTTTTTTGGTCCATAGGTGAGGTTCGCCCTCACTTATGCGACAACAATTTCTTGCATTTTTCCTTAATTCCTCCGTCAAAATAATCTTAAATTCAAACAAATAAATATTCAATTTCACTGAGATGTCTTTCTAATGAGAGGGATAACATTGATGAAATTGTAAACAAAGTAGCCAATACGTTTAAATTAGAATCAGCTTCACAGGCTGCTCGAATACGCTCCAAAAAATGCCTATTTAAAGTTTGCATTTCCTTAAAATGTTCTTTCAAACCCACAAAATCCATATCAAATTCCCCTCCTTTGCGAGAAACATAGTATTGATGTAATAAGTATGAGGAAGCTACTCGAAATACAGTTTCATCCAAAGATGCAAACGGTAAATGATAATACGCCATACCACGAAATGGAAGCATTATTGGACAAGTGCTGGTAGCCATCACAAAACCTATTAAGGCTCTTAAACCAGTCTGAGTATCTGTATGTTTAAAATATTCTCGTTCTGGAGTCAAAACCCGAATATCAGCTTCTTTACAAGATAGAATCTCAGTAAATCCAGTAACTATTTCATGGGCATCAATAGCTATCGGGCAATGAGAGTGATCATCATATTTTAAGGGGCAATGAGTGCATTGGTGGAAATCTAGCTTAGTCCACTCAGGATAGGAAGATTGTTCTAAAACTGGCTGTCGAGACCTCTCAAATTCTATTCTATAATTTAGACCTTTGCCGTCATCCATGGTAAAGGTATATTCTATAAACATAATGAGAAATCCGCTACAATACTAGGAAATGTTGGTACCGGGGGTCGGACTCGAACCGACACGATGTCACCATCACTAGATTTTGAGTCTAGCGCGTCTACCAATTTCGCCACCTCGGCAACTAAAAATTGAGATTATTACGGATTTAGTTGTTACCAGTTCTTCAAAATAACACAAACCATTTGTTAAGCCGTGTTCATTATAGTAAACTCATATAATAATTGTAAAGAGATTTAGTTATTTTTTTTTTTAATCTATAAATCCATTATTTTAATATTAAGATGCAACGTACTGATTTTAATTTTTATTTACCCAAAAAACTGATTGCTCAACATCCAATAGAATCCAGAGTCGCCAGCCGACTTTTGAATGTAAGTCAGTTTCAAGACTTGCAATTTACTGACTTTACTTGTTTATTAACTCCAAAAGACCTCTTGATATTTAATGATACTAAAGTCATTCCTGCTCGTCTGTTCGGATATAAATCTTCTGGTGGTAAAATTGAAATTTTAATTGAAAGAATTTTACCTAATAATAGGGCATTAGCCCAGATAAAGGCCAGTACATCCCCTCAACCGGATAGCAAATTAAATTTAGGAGATAATATTGAAGTAACTGTTTTACAACGAAATGCAACTTTTTTTGAATTGCAGTTTAATGATTCGATACATACTATTTTGGAAAAAATTGGACATATTCCGCTACCTCCGTATATTAAACGGGTTGACAATGTTACCGATATTAGTCGTTATCAAACTGTATACGCCCAACAACTGGGAGCAGTGGCAGCACCAACAGCTGGTTTACACTTTGATAAAAATATGTTAAATAAGATTCAAGCAATGGGAGTAAAAATGACTTTTATTACTTTACACGTTGGAGCCGGAACCTTTTCTCCTATGAGAGTTAACGATATTAATCAACATGTTATGCACTCAGAATATTTAGAAGTATCTCCGCAAGTTTGTAAGATGGTAAATGAAACCCGTGCTAATGGTGGGCGAGTTATTGCGATAGGTACAACTAGTGTGCGTGCTTTGGAAACTGCTTCAACTTCTGGAAGAATAGAACCATACACAGGTGAAACTCGTCTATTTATCACTCCCGGCTACAAATTTATCAGCGTAGATGCTTTGTTAACTAATTTTCATCTTCCAGAATCTACCTTATTGATGTTGGTTTGTGCTTTTGCTGGTTATTCTAAAATTTTAAAGGCTTATCGACATGCAGTTGAACAACAATATCGTTTTTTTAGCTATGGAGATGCTATGTTTGCGGAATTAATGACAACAGTTGAGAACTAAAATTGACTTCAATCTCAATTGGTAAATATAAATGCTGTTGATTTGCAAAAGTTTGACATTTAACGGCATCCTTTTCAGTCATTATTACTAACAAGTCATCATTAAATTGAATATTTTCAGGATGGTAGTTGTGATGATCTGGAAATGGATGTTGATGAACGGTAAGCCCCTTGTTACGCAAACAGGTAAAAAATTTATCTGGGTTACCAATTCCAGCAACAGCGTGTACAGTTTGTCCTCGCAATTTAGTTAAATCATATAATTCCTGATTATCCAACACATTGCACAATGGTTTAGTAAGATAATGCATGGTGTTTTCTGACTTATTATGTGAGCCATTCATCACTATAAAATCCATTTCTGTAAGCCAACTCAACGGTTCACGCAATGGACCAGATGGTAAACAACGTTTATTGCCATAACGCCGAGTAGCATCAACGACTGCAATCCTTACGTCATGCGATAAGGCATAATGTTGTAAACCATCATCACTGATAATAATGTCACAATCATCAGATCAAATAGAAGCCGCTTGAAATCTATTTGGTGATACTACTACTGGACAACCAGTTTGGCGAGCTAATAATACCGGTTCGTCACCCACCAAATAAGGATCACTGTTTGGTTTTACAATTTGTGGCCATTTTTTGGCATTACCTTTATAACCTCGGCTGATTATCCCTGGAGTAAACCCTTGCTGCGTTAAAAAATTAGCTAACCAACTGACTAAAGGAGTTTTTCCAGTACCTCCTACAGTTATGTTACCGATCACAATTATTGGAACTGGAATATTTTTACGAGTGAAAACATTATGTTTATAGGCCAGACGACGAATATGTACGATGAGACAAAATATCCAAGTCAATGGAAGTAGTAAAATGCTTAATGGATATTTTTTATACCACAAATCGTCAAGTGTCATGGTTAAAATTGTTAGTTATTAATTTAAATAATGCTTAATTTTTATGAATTTAACAAGATTTTCATAATTCAATTGATTAGTAATATAACAACCTTGAATAAAATCACATTTATGGTCTTGTAAAAAATTTAATTGTTCTTTGGTTTCTAATCCACAGCCTATCACCTTGATATTTAACTTATGAGCTAATGCAATTATAGTTTGTATTAATATAGTATCATAATTATCGGCGGTAATGTTATGGATAAAAAATGGGTCTATTTTGATAATATCGATAGGTAATTGACGCAATGTATGTAAAGAACCCCAATTTGAACCAAAGTTATCTATTGCTATTTGAGTTCCTAAATTTTCTAATTTAGCTAAATTATTTGCTGTTTCCGGCAGATTTTTTAAAAAAGCTTCTTCATCAATCTCTAAGATTAAATGATTTGGCGATAAGTTAAATTTTTGTAACGCTTCTTGTATAATTTCAGCAATATCATTAGTTTTTAACTGATAGGCCGAAAGTTTTACCGAAATTTGTAAATAATCTAAGTTATTACTTTGTAGTTTTTGTAATTGCTGAATTGCGGTACTCAACCACCATTTCAAAATAGAAACAACCAATCCATATTTTTCTGCCGACCCTAAAAATTGTTCTGGAAACATAGATTCACTGTTTTGCCAACGTAACGATGTGCCGATTGCAACTAGTTTCTCCGATTTAAGTCCAATAATTGGTTGATAGCATAATTTAAATTCATCACGTTTTAAAGCATTACATAAAGAATCTTCAAGCAATGTATGTTCGATAAGTTGCGTATTCATTTGGTGAGTAAAAAATTGATAGGAATTACGCCCACTTTCCTTGACTTGATACATTGCAACATCAGCATTTTTGAGCAAAGTTTCCACATCTTGACCATCACTTGGAAATAATGCTATCCCAATACTTCCAGCAATAGAAATTTTATGTTCAACAATAAAAAATGAATTGGATAAACTATGCAATAATCTTTCAGCAATATTTTTTACACATAAATATTCATCAAAATCATTTATAATTATAGTAAATTCATCTCCACCTAATCTAGCTACAGTATCAAATTCACGCACTTCTTGTTGTAAGCGTTTGGAAACTTCTTGTAACAAAATATCCCCAACCCTATGTCCTAAAGTGTCATTTACCTGTTTAAATCGATCCAAGTCAACAAACATAACTGCTAGTTTTTCTTTACGTTGTTTGGCAAATTGTATTGCTTGAGATAGTCTTTCTACGAATAAAGCTCGATTAGGTAAGTTAGTTAAAGCGTCATGGTGAGCCTGATGCCAAATTAATTCTTCATCTTGTTTACGTTTAGTAATATTGCGAGATACCATTGCTATGCGAGTAACATCACCATGTTCATTAAACACCGGATAAATACTGTGATCGTACCAAATGTTATTCTTATCACTTTCTTCAAACCTAACTGGTTGTTGATCTTTAACTATTTGCCTCAACATTTTCTTGCGTTTAGGAACTATTTGAGGGGCTACTAAATCACAAATTGGTTTACCAATAATTTTATCAGCACTTATTCCTAACCTTGCTGCTCCAGCTGGATTAATAATCACACAGGTGGTATCAAGCTCCATCATAATTATAGAATCAGTGGCTGCATTTAGGATCGCACTTAAAGTTTGAGTATTTTCTTCAAGTTTTTTTTCTGATATTTTGCGTTCAGTTATGTCTTGGGTGGTACTAAGAAAACGAATTGGTTTACCATTATCAGAGCGAAATAATTTAGATATAACATGGAGATAACGAACACTATTATCAGGTCGAATAATACGAAATTCAATATCATAAGATTTATCAAAATGAATTGCTTGAGAAACAGAATTTTTTACCATTTGCCGATCTTCTGGATGAATGGCGTTTAGGAACTCATCATTGCTAACAATATGTTTATCTAACGGCCAATTTAGTATTTTTAAAGTTTCTTCAGATAAATAACGAGTATTGTTACAAATGTCCCAATCGCACTGACCCAACTTAGCAATTTTTTGAGTTTCAGACAGACGAGACTCACTGTTTCGCAAAGCTTGATTCATTTGTTCATGCTGAATGGCAGCTCCCAAAATATTAGCAGCAGTTTTAAATGCTTCAATAATTATTGGCAACCATTCCTGTTCTTTGACACAATTATCATAACCTATATATCCCCACCATTTTTTTCCCACAAATAATGGCACAATTGCAATTGAACGAATTTCTCTAACAATAAATAATTCAGATATTGATTTAGGAAAATTTTGCACGGAACCGTGGAACACTTGACCTTGAGATAAAATTTTAGTTAAAAATTCAAGATGGGGAAAATAAGGAAAATTTTGGGTTAAATTGATTTGAGGTTTTATATTACTTGCAACCCATTCATAACGTGTACTACTTAACAAAACTCCTTTTTTATCATAGTGATTTTCCGAAATATAAACCCGGCTGATAGACATGGTTCTACCTAGTCTAGATAACACTTCGGGAATTGGTTGGGACCATTTGCTACAAGTGAGAAAATTTTCAGCTGCAAAACTGACAGCTTCCAAAATATTATCTCTATAACGGGAAGCTTTTTCTGCCTGATATTTGGCTATTAATAATTGTTGTTTTTCTATTTCAGATTCAATAATGGTCGGTAATAGTTCAATAAAATCATGGTTTATATCCTTAATTAAATAATCACTAGCTCCAAGTTTCATTGCCTCTACGGCAATTTTTTCATCACCAGCTCCAGTGATCATAATGGTTGAAGTTTTGAAATTATCGGCTAAACTTTCTAATATTCGTAAACCACTCATATCAGGTAGATGATAATCAACCGCAACTACATCATAATCTCCTTGGGTGATTTTACTTAATCCCTCTTTACCATCAGCCGCCACATCAACGATATAACCATGCTGTTCAAGTTGAGTTTGAACATAAGCAGCTGTCACTATATCATCTTCTATATATAGGATATTGCCAGACATTATTTTATTAACTATTACCGAAATGTTTTTAATGAAAGAATTATATAAATTAAATCAATATAGTATATTAACATAATATTAAAATGAATATCAAAAATGAATATATTAAAAATTTTCAAGCTATTGGTTTACAATCCAAAAATTTGTTAAATGTTTGGGAAGATAATTTTTATATACAAATAGTTTATCTGTTGTGATTTTCAATATTTTACCCTCACTTCAGTTACCAAACAATTTTATTTTTTGAACTAGATTAGTTGTTGTATTATTGATACGAAAACCTACTTCATCATACTTCCTTCCAATTTTATTGTCACTTGTACTGTTAATTTTTTTTCACTTTGTGATATTATCATTGTCATTGGTTTTTCAATCCTTTATTTCGGTAATATTATTTCGCTTTTTTATCATATCGTCAACAATCAACACCCTTATAATGAGAATAGCACTAGGAGTTGAATATGCTGGAGATAACTTTTTTGGTTGGCAAGTACAACCACATCTTCGCAGTGTACAAGGTTGTGTTGAAACCGCTTTATCTAAAGTTGCGAATCATCCTGTCCGAATTATTTGTGCTGGCCGCACTGATACAGGAGTACATGCACTAGAACAGGTAATACATGCTGACGTACAAGTACAACGTACAATTAATTCTTGGTTATTAGGTACTAACAGCAATTTACCAAGAGATATAAGTATATTATGGGTTAAGTCAGTTACTGAGAGTTTTCATGCTCGTTTTTCTGCTCAAGCTCGTTATTATCGATATATTATTTTTAATCGTCCAGTTAGACCAGCTATATTGTACAAAAAAGTAACATGGGAATTTAAACCATTAAATGTTCAAGCAATGCAAATGGCAAGTAAATATTTAATAGGTACTCATGATTTTTCGTCTTATCGTGCAGTTGCTTGTCAGGCTTTTAGTCCAGTACGAACTATTTTATCTTTGAAGGTTGAGCAAGTTGATGAAAGAATTATTATAGATGTTGCTGCTAATGGTTTCTTGCATCATATGGTACGTAATATTGCTGGAGTGTTAATTGCCATAGGACGTGGTGAGAAAGAAATTAATTGGGCGAATACTGTCTTGCAAGCTAAAGACAGAAGGGTTGGTGGAATAACAGCACCAGCAGATGGATTATATTTAGTAAAAGTTGATTACCCACAATCTATTATGGGTATTCGAAAATAATTTATA
>JAUCGN010000441.1 GCA_030378125.1 Thiotrichales bacterium HSG1
TGGAGCAGCATTAGCAAACTTATTACAAACTACCGGTTTCAAAGTGCATAAGGAGTATTATGTAAATGATGCTGGCCGCCAAATGGATATTCTGGCAGTGAGTGTTTGGTTACGTTATTTGGAACTGTGTGGTGAGATTGTTGAATTTCCAACTAATGGTTATCAAGGTGATTATGTTTGGGATATTGCTGCAGATTTGCACCGTAACCATGCCGAAATGTTTCATCAGAAAATTGTTGATATTTTTACAGATATAACACCTGATATTAATAATGGTGGTGATAAAGAACTGCATATTGATGATTTGATTCAACGTGGTAAGCATTTATTGGGAAAAAACTATAAAATAGTGTTTAAACAAGCTCTTGATACCATATTAGCCAATATTCGCCACGATTTAGAACAATTTGGGGTGGAGTATCAAGAATGGTTTCCAGAATCAAGCCTAACTGATGCCAATAAAGTTCAGCAAACTATAGATCAATTGCAAGCTGCCGGCCATACTTATGAAAAGGATGGGGCATTATGGTTTAAAGCTAGTGCATTTGGAGATGAAAAGGATCGAGTTATAATACGCGATAATGGTCAATTTACTTATTTTGCTTCTGACATAGCTTATCACAAAAATAAATTAGAACGTAATTTCAATCATTTAATTAATATCTGGGGAGCAGACCATCACGGTTATGTCCCCAGAGTTAAAAATGCCATGACCGCATTAGATTATAATGCTGACCAATTAACCGTATTGTTAGTTCAATTTGCCGCCTTGTATCGGGGTAAAGAACGACTACAAATGTCAACTCGCAGTGGTGAATTTGTGACTTTGCGTGAATTGCAAGAAGAGGTTGGCCGTGATGCAGCGAGATTTTTTTATATCCAACGTAAATGTGAACAACATTTAAATTTTGACTTGGAACTGGCTAAATCACAAACTAATGAAAACCCAGTGTATTATATTCAATATGCCCATGCAAGGATAAGTAGTATCAGACAGCAATTAAATGAACAGGGTCAAACATGGAAACATGCTAAATTGGATGATTTGGAAACTCCCCATGAGCAAGCTCTGTTGGTGACATTGGCTCATTATCCAGAAGTAATTGAAATGGCAACTAATGCTTATGAACCACATCAATTAACTTACTATTTGCGTGAGTTGGCCCAAAATTTTCATAGTTTTTATGATACTCACAAAATTTTAGTTACAAATAATGAAGTGCGTGATGCTCGTTTAAGTTTAACCTTTGCGGTACAACAAGTATTGCAAAATTGCTTAACAATCATAGGA
>JAUCGN010000062.1 GCA_030378125.1 Thiotrichales bacterium HSG1
GGAGTATGGGTATTGATCCAGACCTTTATCAAATATGGCATTCAAGTCAAGCTGGTAATGATCAACTGAATTTTGTCGGTTATAAAAACCCACAAGTGGACAAACTTATTGTTCAAATTAGACAAGAATATGACTTTGCAACCCAACAAAATCTAACCCATCAATTACATGCATTGCTTGCTGATGAGCATCCTTATACGTTTTTATACGCACCACTGAGTAATTTAGTTTTAGATAAAAAGATCGTGAAGGTTGAGAAAGATGGTTTATACTCAAAGATAACACCCACTAAAACCGGGAGTGTATTTTTTGATTTTAACCGTTGGAAAAAATTGGATTTTACACCAAAATGGTGATTAATTATTAATGAAAATCAAGATGAGTGGTGTATTTTGCAATGAAAGCTTGAAAACTAGTTTGCATATTGGCTATTTCCTTGACATAATCCGCATGGATTTCTCTGATGGTATTGCGATATGCATATTGTAATTTTGGATCAGTATTTTCTGGACGCAAAACTATGTTTTCATAATGTTTATGCAGATATTTTTCCACATCTATTGACACTGCTTCTGATATAGTCGTAGCTTCTGCACTAAAAGTATGTCGTGTGACTGAAGTACTAGCTTCCCAGAGAATTTTATAAGTTGTGGTGTAAGCAAAGTACCAATCAGCAAATCTATCAATACGTTTACTAATAGTACCAAATACTGCGGTTAATCTAGCATTTAGTAGTTGTTTAGCGTGTTGATGCAACCTAATTCTGGCAGCTTCTAAATAAGTTACTTGTTGATTAACAAATACCGAGTATTCTTGAGCATCAGCTATAACACGTACTTTCTTGCCATTTTTATTTTTGTAAACGAGAATGACTTGAGGTTTTACTTGAGATTGAACTCCAGTTTTCACCAATGAGCTGTCAGAATGGACCGGTTGTTTATAGTCCAACAGCACTAAAATACTGTCATACCATTGCCTACCAAACATTGAAACAGTAAATAACAAAATGATAACGATTGTGGCCCAAAAAAAAGAGCTAAACACTCGTATCAAACATCCACCATGTTCCTTGGATATATAAGAATTGTATTTCATAAAAAAATTTCTTAAAGGGTTTATAATAATTTATATGAATAAACCAGTACGAACATTATATACCTAATTTATGTATATTTAAATCATTCAATCTTTTGTCGTGTGTTTGTGAATAAGACAGTGGGTTTGGATTATTTTGAAATTTACAAATATGCTTAAATATCAGTATGTTATATAAAATCATAAAATATTATAATAGATTGATATTTAACAAGTTTTAATTTTTTATTAATAGTTGACACCCAATACTGTGAGTAGCGATTATACCATAAAACAAATGACATGGAGTACACACAGAGAAATTACCAGACCATCCTGCCAAAAAGAACTAAATAATATAAAAAAAATAAGAAAATATTATGGTAAATGAGTACACGGCATAAATAATCAAAATAACCATACCAACCTATATCAAGGTATGCTAATATAGTACCTTTCAAATTTCCCAATCAAATGTGGAGGAAACGCATGGCTGATGTCATTGCAACCAACCAGACTATCTTAGTCGTGGGTGGGGGAATTAGCGGTATGAGTGCCGCATTAGAAGCCGCTGAGTGCGGTAAAGATGTGATTCTTATTGAGAAAAATCCATCATTAGGTGGAAGAGTATCTAAGTTATACAAATATTTTCCAAAAATGTGCTATCCAACTTGTGGCATGGAAATTAATTTGCGCCGGATTAAAGCCAATAAAAAAGTTAGGGTTATCACTATGGCTGAAGTAGCGGAAGTTACTGGTGATACAGGTAATTATACAGTAAATATTAAAGTAGCTCCACGTTACATTAATAATAACTGTACTGCATGTGGTGAATGTAGTGATGCTACTGAAGCAGAATTTGATAATGAGCATAATTATGGTTTAAATAAACGTAAAGGTGCTTATTTACCATTTTTCATGGCTTATCCACAACGTTATGTCATTGACCCAGCAGTTATTGGAACTGATGATGCCGATAAAGTTAAAGCAGCCTGCAAATATGATGCGGTTGATTTAGACATGCAAGAGGAAGATTTAACCCTCAATGTTGGAGCAATTATTTGGGCAACTGGCTGGCAACCATTTGATGCAAATAAGATTCAGCCTTATGCCTATGATCGCAATCCTAATGTTATTACCAGCGTTGAGTTTGAACGGATGATGGACCCAATGGGACCAACTGGCGGTAAAATTCTACGACCTTCTGATAATAAGGAAGCTAAAGATATTGCTTTTATCCAATGTGCTGGTTCCAGAGATAGAAACTATTTAAAACATTGTTCTCGCATCTGTTGTACTGCAACTTTAAAGCAAACAACTTATGTCCGTGAGCAACATGGTGATGATGGTAAATCAACTATTTATTACATTGATATAAGGGCAATTGACCGATTTGAAGATTTATATACAAATGCCAAAAATGATAGTAATGTTAGTTTCATTAAATCCAAAGTTGCCAATGTAACCAAAGATAAAGAGACCGATAATCCAATATTAAATGGTGTTGATACAGAAGGTTATAATCGTTATAGTAATCCACATGAATTAGTGGTGTTGGCTATTGGGATGCAACCCAGCGTTGATTTTGCCAAATTGGGAATTAATGTGGCTATCAATGAACACGGTTTTATGGAAAATGATGCTGGTAATGGCAGTATGTTTGCGGCTGGTTGTGCATCCGATGCGTTAGATGTGAATCGTGCAGTACAGAGTGCTACAGCAAGTGCATTGCGTGCTATTCAAGTGGTTAATCAAGTTTCTACTACTGAAGGAGGTGCATAAAACATGGCAGCAACTAAAAAGTTAGGAGCTTACATTTGTAAAGGTTGTGGAATTGCCGACAGATTGGATATTAAACAATTAGTTAGCACTGCAACTCGTGATGGCAAAATGAATGTGGTCAAAGAGCATGACTTCCTGTGCAACTCTGAAGGCGTGAGCATGATTCAAGCTGACATTGATTCTGGAGAAGTCGATCACATCATGATTGCTGGCTGTTCTAAGCGAGCTAAAACTGATGCGTTCAGCTTTGATAGTGTGGCAATGTCAAGAGCTAACCTGCGAGAAGGTGTAATTTGGGTACGTCCAGAAAGTGATGATAGTGAGATTGAAGAAACCACTCAAGAAATGGCGGACGATTATATTCGTATGGCCTGTGCTGAAGTCAAATTTATGACTGTGCCAGCTTCTAGCGGAGAACAAGGCCGCACTCCACATGTATTAGTAGTTGGTGGTGGTTTTACTGGTCTGAAAGCTGCGGTAGAAGTTAATAAAGCTGGTTATGAAGCTACTATTGTAGAAAAATCAGGTGCTTTGGGTGGTACAGCAGCTCAATTGTATAAAAGCATTCCGGGCCGTTCACCATTCGCTGATCCGCAACAACCAGAAATTATTGACTTAATCAAACAGGTTGAAAGTAATAGTAAAATTAATGTTCATCTGAATTCAAGCATGGATAACATTGGTGGCGCTCCGGGACGGTTCAATGCTGATATAAATGCTGATGGCAATATTGTATCAGGAATATTCGGCTCAATCATCCAAGCTACTGGTTTTACTAACTATGATGCTGGACAATTGCCAGAATTTGCTTATGGTAAGTCACCAGATGTAGTAGATCAACTTGGTTTAGAAATGTTAGCCAAAGAAGCTAATGGTGGTGCAATTAAACGGCCTTCCGATGGTAAAGAAGTAGAAAATGTAGTCTTTGTTCAGTGTGTTGGACAGAGAAGTGAGAAAGAAGGTCATTTATCTTATTGCTCCGGTCATTGCTGTCTAACTAGTGTTAAGCAAGCTATGTACTTTAAAGACCAAAATCCAGAAGTTGATGCAATGGTGTTATATACCGAATTGCGGATGCCGGGTGCTGGTGGTGAAGACTTCTATCGCAATGGTCAAAATAAGGGTATTACTTTTACTAAAGGTGAAGTTAGCGAAGTAGTTCCGGGCAGTAATGTTACGGTTAAATTCCAAGATTTAATTCTTAATGAAGCAGTTGAATTAGAAGCTGATTTAGTTGTTTTGGCAACTGGTATGGTGGCTAATTCTGGAGTAAATGTAGAAACTTGTGCATCTGAAGATGATGATGCCGAAGCTGCTGCTGTCAATAAAGAACAGGCTGTTTTGAACTTGGATTATCGCCAAGGTCGTGATATGCCTCAGTTAGTTAATGGCTTCACTGATTCGCATTTCATCTGTTTTCCATACGAAACTCGTAGAACTGGTATCTATTCTGCTGGCCCAGTCAGACGACCAATGGATATGGTTCAAGCAACTGAAGATGCAACTGGTGCTGCTTTAAAAGCTATCCAAGCTATCGAAAATGCTGCTATTGGTCGTGCTGCTCATCCACGTTCAGGTGATTTAAGCTTTCCAAGCTTCCGTAAAGAAGGCTGTACCCAATGTAAACGCTGCACAGTTGAATGTCCATTTGGAGCTATCAACGAAGATGAACAACGCTACCCATTATTTAATGAAGCTCGTTGTCGCCGTTGTGGTACATGTATGGGTGCTTGTCCAGTACGGGTTATTTCATTTGAGAATTATTCCACAGATACAGTTGGTCAAGCATTGAAAGCTGTTGATATGCCAGATGAATTTGACGAAAAACCACGTATCTTATTGTTGGCCTGTGAAAATGATGCCTATCCAGCATTAGATATGGCTGGTATGACTCGGCAAGAATACAGTGCTTTTGTAAGAATTATGCCAGTTCGCTGTCTGGGTTCAGTTAATACAATTTGGATCAGTGATGCGTTGAATAGTGGTTATGATGGTATTATCTTGATGGGTTGTCAGAAAGGTGAGAACTATCAATGTCATTTCGTCAAAGGTTCAGAAATGGCTCATTATCGTATGTCCAAAATTGGCGATACTTTGGAACAACTAAATCTGGAAAAAGAACGTGTCCAAACTTACGAAATTGCTATCACCGACATTCACAAAGTACCAAAGATAATCAATGACATGGCAGCAACCATTGAAGAAATTGGTATGAATCCGTTTAAATTTTAATTAATGGTTAATTGTGAATGGTTAATTATTAATGAAAATCAAAAACTTTTTTGGTGTTGGTTATTAATTAACAATTAATCATTAACAATTAAAACAAATTATATTATTTAAAATGATACAAGAAACAAGATTTATGTTTGAACAAACAGTAATAGATCATTTGGATAAATTAGCCAATATAGAAAAAAAGTCAATAAATGCTTTAATACGAGATATGATAGAAGAGCGTTATGAAAAGCTGAAGCAACAACAAAAACTTGATAATTTTTATAGCGGTATAGGACTATCCACTGGATTAATTGGAAATAATTCTATTCAAGAGATTAAAGCAAATAGAAATGTATAAAATGTTGTTTGAAACATAATCTTAACTTGTGTTACTTTTTAATTTAAAACAAGGTTTTACTATGAAATATCGCAATAATTTTTTACGGGAAGTTGAGGCGAATGTTGAGGAAGGCGAATGGGTGAAACGCTGTATGCAATGCGGTGTTTGTGCTGGTTCTTGCCCACTTGGTCCGCATTGGGAACATCCTCCTCAAGAGATTTTTATGATGATTCGGGCTGGTAAGCGGGAAGAAGTTCTCAGTTCTGATTCCATGTGGATGTGTACTTCTTGCTATAACTGTATTGCTCGTTGTCCAAGAGAGCTTCCAATTACCCACATCATGCACGGCCTAGCTCATTATGCAACTCGTTTGGGTCTAGTACCAGAAAATCAACAAACTAACAAATTTGCTCAAAAGTTCTGGGATAACTTGAGTAAGAAAGGTCGGGTTAATGAGCTTAAATTGGGCTTAAGTTTGTATTTTATGAATGGTTTTATGGAAGGTATTAAGACCTCTCTTAAAATGCAAAAAATTGGCTTGGGAATGTGGAAAACTAAACGTATGGACCCAATGGAAATTCTTGGTGGACATGGGTGTGAAGATACAAGTGGGTTGCAGGCTATGTTGAAAAAAGCCAGTGAAATCGAAGCAGCTAAAAAGGTTAAAGTTTAAGGAGAGATTTTATGGCTAAAGAATATTCCTATTATCCCGGTTGTTCCTCACAAAAAGGAGCTTCCTCTTCTAATCAGTTGCGTTCAACCCAAGCTATCTGTGATGTTTTGGGTATTCAATTGAACGAAATTCCAGATTGGAACTGTTGTTCTGCTTCTATCGGTTATGCTGGTGGTGGTGAATTGCCACGCTTGGCTTTGTCGGCTCGTAATATAGCTTTATCCGAAAAACATCATCCTAATCAAGATGTTGTTGCTACTTGTGCTGCTTGTTGGTTGGCAACTCGGGAAACTAACGACCGTCTGGCTGAAAGCAAAGAGCTATTCGCTGAAACTAATGAAGCTTTGAAGGAAGCTGGTTTAGTATTCAACGGTCAGAAGAAAGTTCGCCACATGGTGGAAGTTCTGATTGAAGACATTGGTTTTGAAGAGATGGGTAGCCATGTTAAAAAGCCGTTGGAAGGTATTAAGATAGCTGGTTATGTTGGCTGTCAAACTAATCGTCCTTTTGGTATTAATGGCGAATCATTTGAAAATCCTATGTATTTGGATAAGATGGTTGAGGCAATGGGTGCTGATTCAATTCCTGATTATGACAAGAAAGTTGCTTGTTGTGGTGGGGCATTGATGTTCTCGGAACCTGAAAAGAGTCAGGCTTTGGTGAAGGAGATTTTGGAATCAGCCCATGATAGTGGTGCGGATATGATTGTTACTCCTTGCCCAGTTTGCCAGATGAATACTGAGGTTTATCAAGATGCTATCAATGCTAAATATGGCACTAAGTTTAATATGCCTTCAGTTTATTACAGCACTTTGATGAGTGTTGCGTATGGTCAAACTACTGAACAGGCTGCGTTAAGTGGGCAAGTTATTCGGGCTACTAAGCTGGAAGAGATTGCTAATAAGTAATGAGGATTTAATAATTACCTAAAAATTTAAAGCAGACCAGCAGACCTTGCAGGTTTTGGAAACCTGTGAGGTCTTTAGTTGAATTTTATTAAATTCTCATTACTTAGGTTATTTGTAGCAATATATCTATCTAAACATATATCATTTTGTAACAATATGAATTTCCAAATGGTTAGACATTGATAATAAACCATATTTTTTAAGCAAAGTTTCTAAAACAATGGAATCAGCGATAGAAGAATCTTTAACCTCAATTATCCAAGTTCCACTACTCTCAACAATATTTACTGTAAGTCCAAGTTTTGTTAAACCAAATATTAACTCTCCTGCTATTGTTTGAGGATTAGGAACTGTCAAAATTTGAGGTAGGCTTTTAGGTATGCCAACAATTGGTTCTATTGGTTCAACAGGTTTTATTGACATAATAGTTACTGGAATAATACCTACTAGTAACATAGCCGTAACTAATGATGGTAATGGTAATGTTACTTTCCAAGCGAGTAATGAACGTAAAAAATTATTTTGTTTTTTTTGATTAGGTTTTAATTCAGTTTCTTTAAAAATATTCTGCAATATTCGTGGATTAGGCTGAATGGATTCAGTTGGTAAATCTTGAGCCTTACGAAATTTTAATTCCATTCTTAAAGCTTGAGCTTCACGAATAGTTTCTGAATTAGCATCAGGTACTTCTTTACCAGATAATACATCTATCCAATCATCACTATCTTTCTTTTCTAAATTATTCATAATTTTTTGTCAAAACAATGATTTATATAAGATTTGAGTTTTTTTCTACATTGCGATAGAAATTCTCGGGTTGCACCGTATTTTTTATTAATTTTAACGGCTATTTCTTGTAAAGACCAAGCTTCAGCAACTAATGTCAGGATTTCTAAACATTTGTTAGCATTTTTTTCTGATTTTTCAAATCTTGCTAATTCTGTAGACAAACAATCAAGGAATTCTATTTCTTTTTCTATATTAATGTTGCTTGGTATGTTAACAACTATATCTTCGCTAGATGAAGTAAATTCTTCATTTTCAGAAAACCTTTTATTTATAAGAAAAAACCGATAACATTCATTTTTTCCAATGGTAAATAAATAAGCCATTATATTATCCAATGAAGTATCTTTTTTTACACGATTAATGAAGCGAATAAAAGTTTCTTGCAATATATCTTCAGCATTTTCAGTTGATAGACCAAGATTTTTAAATGTACCTAATAATTTTCCAGAATATTTATTATAAAGATAGGTAGCTCCTGCTTGTTTACCAGCATGAATATCAATTATTGCACTTTGGTCATCCATTTAATTCTCCTTTTACTACATATCCCAAATACTTAGACTTTCCTCTATAACTTTCCAATTACCTATCATCTGTGGTATTTGGTCGTTTCGAGTCCCTTGTTTAATATATTTCGTTGTTTGCAAAAATGCTTGTCTTAAATTTTCACTAAAATTGTCTAGTAGAATTGTAGTAAACAACCCTCCTGTATCTACTTCAAAAGCTTTTTGTCGTTCACCGGTAGCGGCTAATAGTAAACCTTTGAGTGAATCAAAATTGCCTGTTTCATTTTTAATAAAGTTCTTTTTACCATGTTTATTATAACTGAGTTCTATATCTCCAAATATACCTTTTACAAAATATTTACTACGAGCATTTTTTAATTGAAACAAATTAGGACTAAGAATCGCACCAGCCGAATGGCAAGTATCCATTACCGTTAAAATTCTATTAGTGGACAAACTATTTACTGAACTAACAAAATTATCATCTCGCCAATTATCATCTTTTGTAAGATTGCTTTTACATTTACTATCATAGGTAACTAATACTTCATCTGCACCATCTTTTTCATCCCCATTATCATCATTTATTTGAGTACCATGTCCAGAAAAATAAATTATTACCAAGTCATTAGGAATTAGGATTTTATTTAAGGCTTTCAAAGCAGTTTGCATTTCAGTTGTAAAAGCATTTGGCAATTGGCAAATTTGAGATTTGGGAATTTCAAAACGCTTTTGCATAGCTTGGCTAAAATTTTTGAGGTCAGAGGAAGTCATAGTTAAATCACCTACATTTGCACCTGCTGCTAACATAAAAACAGTATTTTTTTTGGTACGTTGGGCTGGGATGTCAGTAAAACATTGACGATTGGTAAGTGGTGGAATTGAACATGTTTCTCCAAGCATATTACCTTTTGGGATTGGCGATGATGTACAACCAACAAGAATCAGTATTAGACAAATTTGAGTGTATTTAAGCATTGTTTTAGTCTCTTTCCAATAATTTAGGAGTTATTTCTGGTACTTTAGGACTTACGCATTGACAACTTCTAAAAAATAATATTTCAATAAAATTATATACTTATAAAGTATATTTGATTTTTCATAATTTCTGTAAAAATTAAAGTATAAAATTACAATGCTAAGTTGCATA
>JAUCGN010000063.1 GCA_030378125.1 Thiotrichales bacterium HSG1
ATAACCAAGAGGGAATTCGAGAACCCATTGGTATGTCAGGGGTACGTTTAGAAGCCAAAGTACATATGGTTACTGGGGCCGGAAGTGCATCTCAAAATATTGTTAAATGTATTGGTTTGTGTGATTTATCTGTTGACGAAATTATTTTAGAACAGTTGGCTGCTAGTGCTGCCGTCTTGACTGAAGATGAAAAAGATTTAGGAGTTTGTCTGGTAGATATTGGTGGTGGTACAACTGATATTGCAATATTTACCGAAGGTTCAATTCGACATACCGCAGTAATTCCCATAGCTGGAGATCAAGTTACCAACGACATTGCAGTAGCGATGCGAACTCCAACTCAATATGCGGAAGATATTAAGATAAAATATGCTTGTGCTTTAGCTAAATTAACTAATTCTGAAGAAATGATAGAAGTACCAAGTGTTGGGGCACGTCCTCCTAGACTGTTAGCAAGACAAACTTTAGCTGATGTAGTGGAACCTCGTTATGCAGAATTATTAAATTTAGTACAGGCAGTTTTGCGACGCAGTGGTTATGAGGATTTAATTGCTGCTGGAGTAGTACTTGTTGGTGGTAGTGCTAAAATGGATGGTGTTGTAGAATTGGCAGAGAGCGTATTTCATGCTCCGGTGAGGATAGGTTTTCCAAAACGTGTACTTGGATTAACCGACATAATCAATGATCCTATTTATGCTACTGGAGTTGGTTTAATTTTGTTTAATAGTCAAAACCAATATGGGAGTGAACGAAGATCAGAAATCATTAATCCTAGTGGTAATATAAAAAATGTATTAGGTAGTATGACAAGATGGTTCAAGGGGAATTTTTAGTTTTTATTTTTTTTTAATTTGGAGATCAATTGAATGTTTGAATTGATGGATACTTACAGCCAAAATGCCGTTATTAAGGTAATTGGAGTTGGTGGTGGCGGTGGAAACGCAGTCGAACACATGCTTCAAGGTGATATAGAAGGAGTGGAATTTATTTGTGCTAATACCGATGCACAAGCCCTAAAAAATTCCTCGGCCCGGACTATTTTACAACTTGGTACTGATGTTACCAAAGGTCTTGGAGCCGGAGCTAATCCTGAAATTGGCGAACAAGCAGCTTTGGAAGATCGAGAACGAATTATGGCAGTTCTCGAAGGTACTGATATGGTATTTATTACTGCTGGTATGGGTGGTGGTACTGGTACTGGTGCAGCTCCGGTTGTAGCACAAGTTGCTAAAGAAATTGGTATTTTAACAGTTGCGGTAGTTACTAAACCGTTTCCATTTGAAATGCGTAAACGGGCCCTGATGGCTGATGAAGGAATTCAAGAATTAAGTCAACATGTTGATTCATTGATTGTTATTCCCAACGAAAAGCTACTTGACGTATTGGGTAAAGAAGCTACTTTGATTGAGGCATTTAAGAAGGCTAATGATGTCTTATATGGTGCGGTACAAGGTATTTCTGAGTTAATTACTCGTCCGGGCTTAATTAATGTTGATTTTGCTGATGTAACCACAGTTATGCAAGATATGGGATTAGCTATGATGGGTTCTGGGTATGCTAAGGGTGAAGGTCGTGCTCGTAAAGCTGGAACTGATGCTATTTCTAGTCCTTTATTAGAAGATGTTGATTTAAAAGGTGCCAAAGGTATTTTGGTCAATATGACAGCTGGAATGGATTTAAGTATTGGTGAATTTGCTGAAATGGGTGAAGTGATTAAGGAATTTGCCTCAGAAAATGCCACAGTTGTCGTTGGTACTGCCCTTGATCCAGAAATGAGTGATGAATTGCGAGTTACAGTGATTGCAACTGGAGTAGGAGCAGCTCCTCAAGTAGTGGAAAAACCTAAATTGAAGGAAGTTCCTAAACAGGTAATTGGTATTAATAAAGCTGGCAAAATAAGCGATTATAAAGAGTTTGATAAACCAACTGTATCACGTCTACAAGCTGGTAATGATAGCTCTCTTGATGAAAATGACCGCTCTTTAGATTACTTGGATGTTCCATCCTTTTTACGTCAGCAAGCATCTTAAAAATCTGGTGCTTTGTCAATAAATCACACGACTGCCTTAATGGGGATACACCTTAAAGATGATAAAGCAGCGTACCTTAAAAAAGGTAATTAATGCAACTGGTGTTGGTTTACACACTGGTGAAAAAGTATACATAACTTTACGGCCGGCATTGGCCAATAGTGGGATTATTTTTAGACGAGTCGACTTGGATGTACCAGTAGAAATTAAAGCTCAGGCTGAAAATGTTGGAGATACTAGACTATCCACAACTTTAGTCAAAGGTGAAGTTAAAATTGCGACGGTTGAACATCTATTATCTGCCTTAGCAGGTTTGGGCATAGATAATGCCTATATAGACGTTAGCGCACCAGAAGTTCCTATTATGGATGGTAGTGCCGGGCCGTTTGTCTTTTTAATTCAATCCGCCGGTATAGAAGAACAGAATGTACCAAAAAGTTATATTCGTGTTAAACGAACAGTAAAGGTACAACAAGGTGATAAATGGGCTCGTTTTGATCCTTTTGATGGTTTTAAAGTGAGTTTTAAAATAGATTTTGAACATCCAGTATTTAGACAAAATCCTAATTATACTGAGATTGATTTTTCTAAAACTGCTTTTGTTAAAGAAGTTAGTCGAGCTCGTACTTTCGGATTTATGCGTGATATAGAGTTATTGCGTGAAAATCAGTTAGCCCTTGGTGGTAGTCTCGAAAATGCTATTGTAGTTGATGACTATCGCATCTTAAATGAAGATGGTTTACGTTACGAGGATGAATTTGTTAAGCATAAAGTGCTTGATGCAGTCGGAGATTTATATCTATTGGGTTATAGTTTAATAGGTGCTTTTAGTGGTCATAAATCTGGTCATGAACTCAACAATATCTTGTTACGTACCCTATTAGCAAACGAAACTGCTTGGGAAATGGTGTGCTGTGAAGATAATGATGTGGTAACACCAGCGTTTGGTTCGTTACAACCAGCAATATCTTACAAATGAAGTTATTGGTTTTTTAACAAAGTTGGACGTACTTGAACTACGATTTTATTTATGGTGGGCATGGATAATTCTTTTTGCCACTTTGCGATGAGAAAAGGAGTCATATAACGTAACCTTGTTGCCCATAAAGAAGAGTCGGTGTGTACAATGAGAGTTTTTTCTCGCCAGTTTGCAACATAACAGTGTTTGCTTAATGGTGGCGGTAAACTTTTATCAAACTTTTTATTAATCAACTTCAACACTTGACAATGTTGTGATAAACGGTACAACCAGCTAGATTGATTAGCCATTATATGCATTATAGATTTCATGTTTAACCTAAATTATAAAGGAAAATATTATGAACATTATTCTCACTAGAAGTGATTTTAACAGCCGATTTTATTGGATTTATCCGATTGTTATAGCCATAACATTTGTGTTAATGCTAACTGTAGCAAGTGCCTATTCTGCCTTGCAATTAAGTAAACGGGTTACTGAGTCTGGTAATAATTTGGCTTTGCGAGTCAATTCTTTACAAAATAAAATAGTTACCAATCATGCTGATTTCAGTGTTTCTTGGGATAAAATTGCTGGTAAAACAACCATAGCGAAATCTTCTAAAAAACGTCCAATCCAACTTATTTCTAAAAGATTTTTACAAAAATACCGCTTTAGTACCAGAAGTTTACCAAAAAACTGGCCTCTAAGGCAAGGTCGAGTTTCATCTGGTTATGGTAAACGTTGGAAACGTATGCACAAGGGTATTGACATTGCTGCTAAACGTGGTACTCCAATATTTGCGGTAGAAGATGGAATAGTGGTTCGCTCTAAATATGTACGTGGTTATGGGCGGTTGGTAGAAATTAAACACAGCAACATTTATTCCACCCGTTATGGCCATAATAGTAAGAATTTGGTTAAAATTGGAGATATAGTTAAACGTGGTCAGAAAATTGCGTTAGTTGGCTCAAGTGGACGTTCAACTGGTCCTCATGTACATTTTGAAATTCGCCAATCTAAAGTTGCTATTAACCCTATCAAATATTTGGATTCAAAAGGAAATTTCAATTTATCCGAGAATACTAAGATAGCTAAATATTTTACTATCAAGTAGTTTGATCGTTTTTTGGGGTTGAATATAGCATTTTTGGCAAATATTATTATGATTATAACTTTTATTAACAGAGGATAATAATTATGAGATTATCATATATCACATTTTTTTTGGTATTCAGTACCATTAATATTACTCAAGCTCAATCAATTGATGTGAACCATTCACATATTGGCTTAACCACAGTTCCAACTAATGTAATATATAACAATTACTTAGATGGTTTTGAAATGGTTAGATATCGTAAACGTGGTGATAATGATGTACCAGCAAGTTTATGGGAATTTGATGTATCTAGTCCTGGTGATTTTTGCTATAACTCTGTGGAGAAGGTTGTTTTGTGGCGACCTGATGCAGGCAAAAAAGGTGAAGAATTACAAATGGTTAAGATTGAATCTGACCAAGAATATTCTATAACCTGGCCTGTCAAAAGGCATACCATAACTTGGCCTTCCTCAGTATCATTAGCTGATGGACCATATCTAATTGGGATTGGAAATGCTACAAATAAAATTAGTTTACATAAAATTCCTGCCGATACATCATTGAATCTTCAAGAATGGATGTTGAAACAAGGTTGTAATCAGCAAGTAGAAATTCTTAAAAATATGCAAACAAATTCTAAATCAACCGGGATTTGATTGTTCCCAATTGTTAGTATTTTATTAAGGACAACCTATTTAGGGTAAAAGTTAATTTTCAAAAACTTTAACCTAAATATGATTGTCCTTTTTTGATTTATACGAACTCTCAAAAATTTCACTAAAATGTTTGGAATAAGAAATATGGTAGTCCTAAATAAAGTAGTGATAGCTTCAAAAAACCTATCAGATTTCAAATGCCTGACAGTTTTACCACTACCTATTTTAGGACTACCAGAAATATATCAAACTATAAAAACCTTGCAAATTTAGAGGTTGAGCAAATGCCTGCTGATTTAACTAGTTACTCTTGTTTGGTAAGTCTTTACAAGATTTATTTTCAGAACGAACTTGATTAGAAAAATTCTTCTGGTCAGGACAAGACTTGTTAGTTACATGGACGGCTTCCAATGGTGATAATTTAGTAGCACCATAATGTTTTTTGTCAAAGTCAGACTTTTTCAACAAAGCTGCTTGGAAGTAAAAAGTATCATTACCTGCCGCTGTTTGTTTAGTGAGTTTATCTGTTTCCAAATCAACCTCAACAGTCATTTGAGTTGTAGATTGATCACCATCAGAACTACCGGCAACGGCATATGTACCCAAAATTTCGATGTCATTGGTGTCCAACCTTAGTTTTTTCCTAGACAATGGAGTTTTAATTTTAGGTTTTTTGGACAAACAACGACTGTACAACACCAACAATATCTGTTCATCCTTGCTAGTTGGGATATCTTCCATAGCAAATTGTAAAGTGGCGACTTGTTTCTGATTGGGGTTAAATGCCAGTGATTTTATATTACGAGCTTTAGGCTGTTTCTGCTGTACATCTTGGGTGTCACAAACTTTAACCGTGTTTTTTTTGCTTTTATCCAAGTCAATGGAAGCAATGTTAAATCTTTGATTAGTTTTGCTTGGGGGAATTGGAGGACGAACTTCTTTAACTTCTGCCGGTGGTGTATCAGCTGTTTCTGGATTTGGTTGGGAAGGTTGACCACCACCTAATTTTGTATTCGCTAAAACGGGACTGCTTGCCAATAACAGAGCATAAGCGGTTGAGTTATTAATCTTCATTGTTTTTCCTTTTTAATTGAATGGAGTACAAAATTTATTTCGCAATAAAGAATTTTGGTAGTTCTACAATATATATTTCTTAAATCTGTCAGGTACTTGATATCTGAAAGGTTTTTTATAAACATCACTACTTTATTCAGAACTGCCAATAATTTTGTACAGAATATTTTTTATTAATTAGTTGATTTACACATTTTTTAATCGTTAAAATCAGGATTTACAGAAACAAGGTATAGTGCAACACTATATGTTATTTATCGATATTTGTAAATAAATTACCTTTGTACAGGATAATGTTACATAAATTATTGATTTTCTATTATATATAATATTTACATTGATAAAATAAATTGGTTACAAAAATATAAAAACTTTTATCCTGTACAAAGACTCAAAATAATAATATCTTTTTATGAAAAGCCATATTTTAAGAACTTCCAAAAATATTAAGGAATAGCCACTACTTGTAACAATTTTTGAATAAAATCTTCTGTTGTAATGCCTTCAGCTTCAGCTTCAAATGATAATAAAATGCGATGTCGCAAAATATCAGGAGCTACGGCTTGAATATGTTCAGGTGATACATACTGTTCCCCCTGCAACCATGCCAATGCTCTTGAACAACGACTAAGAGCGATACTAGCTCGTGGTGAAGCTCCAAACCGTTGCCAACGTTTTAAATCATTATCAAATTTAGCTGGATAACGTGATGCCTGCACAATGTCAATTATGTATTCTTTCAATTTGGGATCTAAATATAATTGCATCACCTCCTCACGGGCTGCTTGTATTTCTGCTTTACCTAGCTGAATTGTCACTTCATCAGAAACAGAAAAATTCTTTTCCATTAGTTCAACAATTTGTAACTCTTCTTGTTTAGTCGGATAATCAACTTTTACATACAACAGAAAACGATCTAACTGAGCTTCAGGTAATGTATATGTACCCTCATGTTCCACTGGGTTCTGGGTAGCTAATACCATGAATAAATCAGGTAATTTGTAAGTATGTTGTCCTACTGTAATTTGGCGTTCTCCCATTGCTTCTAGTAAAGCTGATTGTACCTTAGGTGGAGATCGGTTGATTTCATCAGCCAACAGAATGTTATGGAATAAAGGACCAGCCCGAAATTCAAATTTTCCCCGTTCATGTTGGTAAATGTCCGTACCTATCAAATCGGCCGGCAACAAATCTGGGGTAAATTGAATTCTATGAAAATCTCCTTCAATTGCTTCCGCCAAACTCTTAACAGCAGTTGTCTTAGCTAAACCAGGCATTCCTTCAACTAGGATATGCCCATCACTTAGTAAACCAATTAACATACTATTGATAAACTTGTGTTGGCCTATGACATGTTGGCTCAAATGTTGACGAAAATTATCAAAATAGGTTGTATTCACTTAAATTATTCCAGTTAAATATTTGTAATTATTCACCTTTTAAAACTATCCAAAGTATTGTTAATGCGTAAGTTCTACTTAATTATAAAACTTGACATTTTAATATATTTATTTTTCTAATACAACATGAATTAAACATGCCAATAATTCTTTTTTTGAAAAATATATGCCATATTTAGTTCATAATAAAACGCAGGATCGGTACAACAATATGAAACTAAAAATTTCATCGAATTAAGTCACAAGGCTAAAGTTCCTATGCTTAAAAGATTATGTGGTTTTGGAATACGTTGGAAAGAAAAAGGAGCCAAAACCATTTTATCGTTGAAAGTTTTAGTACAATTTTAAGATTGTTGGCAATAATTCTAGGATAAGATTCAACAATATAGTACTCAGATTTTTATTTAGTACATTGTATTTAATCAACACTTATCTTTTTTTTCAAAATGAGAATTGCCGCCAAAAAATTGAACATTCAGAGTATAAACACTACCATGGTATAGTATTCATCATCGGCGTTTGGTTCATCATCGTACCCATACGACCCATAGTTGGCCCCATAGCATGTGTCATTACTTTCATGGTTGTATTCATTAATTGAATTTCCCTATGAATCATCGCTAGAGCATTGTGAATACTATTTTTAGAGATTAACCCACTTCCATTATTAACTACCTTAGTTCCATCTGGTAGGATTGTGGTTCTTAGTGCATCAGAGTCTAGTTTCAATCGATGAATCAAAGTTAAAATATCTGCCATAGCAGTAACTATTTTCTTCTCTTCATCTTGAAATTCAGGCGAATGAAGTTCGGTGGAAATATTATGGCTAATCTTTATAGCACCATCAGTTAAAGCAGAAATATTCCTGATTATTTTGGAAGTGTCTGCCCAAGTGGTGGCTAAAGTATTAGATAAATTTTCTCCATCTTTTTTAAGGATCGATGAAGCGTAGTTACTGATATTTATGGCTCCACCAGTTAAAACCACCATATTACTGACTAATTCTTCCGTATCATTAACAAACTTTTTTAAATCTTTTACATGTTGTTTTACTTCTCTTATTTCACTTCTTATCTCATCTCCAATTGCGGTAGCCTGAACTTGAGGAACCATAGTGAAACCGAAGTAAAATAGCATAAGGACAGTACAAATAAATACGATACCCATCCAACGAAAAGATTTTTCAATTGATTGGTAACGGCTTTCATTTTTTACAACAATATTTGCCAAAGTATTAACTGTTTCAGTCAATTGGCGAATGGAAGCTTCTGAGTTATTCATAACAAATATAATTCTCCTTTTTGTGGATAATTTTTTCAAGTTTTTTAAAGATATAGGACTTACGCATTGACAACTTCTAAAAAATAATATTTCAATAAAATTATATATTTATAAACTATATTTGATTTATCATAATTTCTGTAAAAATTGAAGTATAAAATTACAATGCTAAGTTGCGTAAAGGAATTATGTAATTTTATAATATAAATTATATATATATTAAATTTAACTATTTATATAGTAACTTATTGTATTTGAAATGTTTCATAATATTATGATCTTGTCAATGCGTAAGTCCTAAGATCAGGGCGACCGCATTAAAATTATAACACAAGCTTAGCCCGGTAATCATCACTCCAAGTAGCTTTACGGCGTTTCTTAGCAAGACTACCAGAAATAGTGGTATCAAGGTCAAAAATCCCCATACAAATATGTCTAATAGTAGTCATGATAGCAGGTGAATTCCCCT
>JAUCGN010000064.1 GCA_030378125.1 Thiotrichales bacterium HSG1
GTGGAATTGGCAGGGTTGCTTGCCCGCCATCAAGAGCGTTATTATCAACTATCGGTTTATTTGAATAATGAAGATGACAAAAATCCCTTTCGAGCACGTGCCATTGTCCAACGAGAATTGCCTAATTTAATGTTTGCTGTCAAGGGTGCGTTGGCAGCAAAGACAGATAATGCGGTGGATTTTGCTGATAATGTTGACAGGTTTCTCAATATTTTTGGACTCAACCGTGACCGCGCTGACTTAATCCAACAGGCTGAACAGATAGGTGGGTATCTTGCTTTGAGTAATAAAGGGAAACATTTGTGGAACCAAGGGCAATATCAAGCAGCAGCGCAAGTGTTTAATGAGATATTCACAAGTTTGGGGGAACAACCAAGTTATGAGCGTTGTGTTACTTTGAAACGATTAGGACGATGTTTTGACAATCAAGGACAAGCAAAACAAGCAATCACCTATTATCGGCAAGGTTTGGCAATGGCAGAACAGTTGGAACCATCTGAAAGTGTAAAGCGAGAAAAGAGTTTTTTAAACACAGACTTAGCTATTGTATTAATTGATAAAGGAGATTTTGAAGGAGCCAAAAAAGCTTATGAAGCATCGTTGATTTTGGCAAAAGATTTGGGTGAACACCATATGGTTGCTGTTGCAAATGGACAATTAGGCACCATAGCCATGTTGCAAAACAATCTACAAGAAGCCACAAAACGTTATCATGAAGCACTAGCAGTTTTTCAGCGGTTAAATGAACCAGAAGGGGAAGCAGTAGGCTATCATCAACTGGGCATGGTGTATCGAAAAGCCCAACAATGGTATGCCGCAGAACAGGCTTATCGAGAAGCAGCACGGATTAGAGAATCACAAGGCAATTTAGTAGGTGCAGCTAAGACTTGGAATAACTTGGCAGCGGTCAATGCAGATGTAAGTAAATTTGAAGCGGCAGAAGCTTGGTTTCGTAAGGCAATTGAGGGAGCAAAATCTGTTGGGGATTTTGTACAAGTAGCGATATCACTTAACAACCTCGCCAATTTACTCCAAACCAACTACCCCGACCGCCTACCAGAAGCACGGCAACTGGCGGAAGAGGCTTTGGCTATCATGAAAACTTTGGACTCGTCTGTATCTGGAATTTCGGCAACCTATGGTGTCTTGGCAGAAATTGCTGAACAAGAGGGCGATAGTAGTAAGGCTGAGGAATATCGGCGGTTGATGGAGTTGAACAAGATTTAACGGATTTATAGGATGGACAGGATTAAAATTCAAAATATGGCTGGTTTTCATTCTGCCAATTCTATAATTCTGTAAATTCTGATTCAGACAAGAAAAGATTTGAACAAGATTATGCAAGATTGATAGGATGGGCAGGATTACAAACTCTCATCCTGTTTATCCTTTAATCCTGTATAATCTTGTTCAAAAGCCTTAGAATGATAGTAGTAAGGCGGAGGAATATCGGCGGTTGATAGAGTTGAACAAGATTTAACGGATTTATAGGATGGATAGGATTAAAAACCAAATTCAAAATATGGCTGGTTTTTATTTTGCTAATGCAGCAGCCACATAACGCAATCCAATTTTTAAATAACTAATGGCACGATTCCAATGTGGATCAATTTCTTGACGTACACCCGACTTAATAGCTTCAACACCTTGTAAAACAAGAAATAAAGTTGTAACAGCAATCACCGTATATAATCGTGTCAAAATCTGTGCATCACGAAATTTAAAAGCACCTGATTTGTCATCTTTAAAACCTTCTTCAATATTAAATTGATAACCATATTCCACAAAAGTCTCACGGCTTGTAAGAATTAATTCTCACTTTATAACGAATACACCAATGCCATTTTAATTTTTCAGTCAAAAATTCCATCAATTGTGTGTCAATAAATCCTCTATCTGCAAGAAAAACAATCACTGCATCCTTTGGAAGCAAAGTTTTGGCACGTTCTAATAATTCCTTATAATCATCTAATTTAACTACTGCCATGTTGTTTGCCAAACCAATGGTATAGCTCTCCCACGATTTAGTTTTAAAAACTGTATTTAAGACTACCGAAAAGAATTCCCAAAGATAATGGTGAGTAATCCAAACATGACATTCAAGATACCAAAAAGCTATGCTTAAACATTGAATCTAAAGTGCATTATATCTCCTTCCTGCACAATATAATCCTTACCTTCCAAACGCCACTTACCTGCCTCTTTAGCTGCTTGCTCACCTTTATATTTTACAAAATCAGTGTAAGCAACTACTTCTGCACGAATAAAACCATGCTCAAAATCAGTATGGATAACTGCAGCAGCTTTAGGAGCAGTATCTCCGATTTTTATGGTCCAAGCTCGCACTTCTTTTGGTCCAGCGGTAAAATAAGTTTGTAAACCCAATAAGTTATAACCAGTGTGAATGATTCTATTTAATCCAGGTTCAGTTAAACCCATATCATCCAGAAACTCCTGTCTTTCTTCGGCATTCAGACCAATCAACTCAGCTTCAGTTGCAGCACATATTGATACCAATTTAGCATTTTCAGACTTTGCAATAGCTTCAACTTGCTCCAGATAATGGTTGTCGGTAAATCCATCTTCAACAACATTAGCAATATAAACCACTGGTTTAGCTGTTAACAAATGTAATGCCAATAACTGTTCTGTAACTGTATTATCTAAAGTACGTACTGGTTGACCAGAATCTAAATGAGCTTGTACTTGTTCAAGTAACTGTTTTTGTTCCAAAGCTTCTTTTTTACCACTGCGGATATTCTTAGTTATTCTTTGTAAAGCTCGTTCTATTGTGCTTAAATCTGCCAATGCTAATTCAGTATTAATAACCTCAATATCATTGGCAGGATTGATTTTATTGGCAACATGAATCACATCGTCATCCTCAAAACAGCGTACCACATGGGCAATAGCATGAGTTTCACGAATATTAGCTAAAAATTTATTACCTAAACCTTCACCCTTAGAAGCTCCAGCCACTAATCCAGCAATATCAACAAATTCCATAGTAGCAGGAATTATTTTTTGTGGTTTTACCAAATCTGCTAACATTTCTAGCCGCTTATCAGGAACTGGCACAATACCAACATTTGGGTCAATAGTACAAAAAGGATAATTTTCTGCCGCTATTTTGGCATTGGTGAGTGCATTAAACAAAGTCGATTTGCCAACATTTGGTAAACCAACAATTCCACATTTAAATCCCATAATTTTTTTAGTTATTAATTAAAGTCATTTGAACTTACATTGAGCGTGTATGATAAACTAAAAAATATTAAAATCAATAGTTCGGACAGTGTACATATTAACAATCCTGTAGTTACAAAGGTTTTCACAACCAATTTTGTATTTATAGTAAAGCTGTTACAAAATGATAATAATGTTAAGGTAGTCCTGAACAAAAATAAAAAAATCACTATCGAAATAGCTCCTTTCAACAAATTTGTGACGTTTGCTAGGAAAAATAACATCCAACTCTTACAATACCAGCCAAAGGAATTTTTCCTTAATATTTTTAACGTTTTATACAGTATTACCTCGTTCAGGACTACCATATTTGTATAGTACTGGACTTAAACAGGTTAAAACGGTTATAATTTCCAGTGATGCTTTCAATTGTTTATTTGAAAATTCAATTTTAACACAACCATCTTTTTTAATTATTTACACATTTTTTATCTGGGTTTGTGGCGAAGGTATTAATTTATTTTAACCATTTTTAATTTATTGAAGATAATATTTTGTAGAATTATGAAATAGGGGAAAATTATGAACCGAAGTGCTAATTTTTGGAATAATAAATGGCGGCAATCTCCCATCACTTATACGGGTAGGGCATTAAGAGGTAGCACTGAAAGAATTGTTTGCGATGTTAAATGTTTTATAACTCCAAATGATACTATACTGGATGAAATAATCCGTGATTATCGTCTCCAAAAATCTACTCATAACGATACTGCCCATGCAATTCAAAAGTTTGTGGTAAATTTTCTTGATTATGTCGGAGATAATGATGCTAGTGAATGCCCAGAGTTTTGGTTATTTCCTTTTGAAACTTTACAGTCTGGTGTTGGTGATTGTGAGGATGGTGCTATTTTAATGGCAAGTTTAATGCTTAAAGCCGGAATTCCAGTTCATAGAGTCAAAGTTGCTGCTGGTTATGTACAAGCTGCTCCAACTGCCCCACAAGGAGGACATGCATATTGTGTTTACTTAGCTGATAGAAGTTATAACAATCAAGATTGGGTGGTTATGGATTGGTGTTATTATGAAGATTCAAGTATAGCTCCGGAAGATAAACCTTTAGCAAGAAGAGGTGGTTATCGAGGTTGTTATAAAGATATTTGGTTTACATTTAACAATGAATTTTCTTGGAATCAAACTAGTTTAGAAATTGATGCTAGACGAATTAGCAGAAGTCAGGCTGATACATCTAACGAATCAACCAGTGCTATAAAATTGATTAACCCAATCGCAACAGTTATGGGTAAGATTAAGAACAAAGTTAAAAATTAACATGTTATAAAATGCATTCCTATGTATCAATACCTTCGCCAATCTCAAAATTTGTTGTTTCTAGAATGAGGTACAATTTTCCGAAACCCAAGTAATATTAAGAGTTTCAGAAAATCTGCTTCGTTCCATTCCCGAAACAACTATCTATTTGGCGAACCTGTTAATCAATCAGAACGGAGTGCAGTAATAGGATTTAACTTAGCAGCTTTATAGGCTGGGTAAAAACCAAAAAAGATACCAACTATTGACGATACTCCCACACCTAATAAGATTGCGAAATTTGATATGAGAAATTGCCATTCATTAAACCAACATACTAAGTAAGAAGCAAAAATACCTAAACCAATTCCCAAAGCACCACCAGTAAGAGAGAGAATGATAGCTTCAGTCAGAAATTGTCGCCGAATATCTCGTTGTCTAGCTCCAATAGCACGCAAAATACCGATCTCTCGCCGTCGTTCCATCACTGACGTTAACATAACATTCATTATGCCAACTCCCCCAACCAATAAAGAAATGCTACTTATGGCTCCCAATAATAAAGTTCGCATTTTTGCTGCTTTTTCCATATATTCTATCCATTCCTTCTCAGCCCAAACCTCCACTATCATTTTTTTTCGTTTAGCAAAAAATTGTTTGACCTCTTCAATTGCAAGTAAATAATTTACTTTAGGTTTCATACGAGCAATAATAACATCCAACTGTTTTTTGCGTAAATTACGTTGCATAGTGGATATTGGCATAATAATCGCCCTGTTAGAACGCCAATCAAAGTCATTTTTTTCTAATACACCAATGATGGTATAAATACGATTTTTAATTTTAATTGGTAAACCGACTAATTTACCTTTAAAAGTTTCAAACGGTGGCTCTTCTAAAGCTTTATTACCTATGACAACGTAAGATTGATTATAATCTAAGTCAGAAATGAAACGTCCTTCTTTCAATTGTAATTTATTAAAATCAAAATAAGACTCTGTAATACCTAAAAGACGGATAGAATCATTCTGGTCATTAAAATAATAATTTCCACGAGTTCTTATTGTTGGTATAACTTCAGTAATGGAACGAATATATTTAGGCAATAACACACTATCTTGTAAGCTAATGTAGGTATGTTTATTTTTATCATCCCAAGATTTTTCGATATTCAACATATCTACATTTAGTTCTTCATACCCTCGCATCATTTCCTCTCCCCAAATGATACCAATGGAAACCAACGCAATTACCGAACCTATACCAATACCGATACCAATTAAAGCTAAAAAGGTACGTTGTTTAGCGGCATACAAATTTCGTACAGCTTCTCTTATGTAGGTTAGTAACATGAAAAGACACCATCTTCCATAGTAATGTGATGTTTACATTGTTTTGCAACTTTTGGATCGTGGGTAATGAGAACAATGGTAATACCCTCTTGTTGATTGAGGTCTAAAAATAAGTCTATGATTTCTTTGCTTACATGAGTATCTAAAGCACCAGTTGGTTCATCAGCAAGGATAAGTGATGGTTTACCGACTAAAGCTCTGGCAATAGCAACTCTTTGTTGCTGTCCACCAGATAGTTCATTAGGACGATGTTTAGCCCGATCAGCTATTCCCATTTTTTCTAACATTATCATAGATCGACTATGAATTTCTTTTTGGGATATACCGCGATAAATAAGTGGGTAACCAACATTTTCTACCGCTGAAAAACGTGGCAAGAGGTAAAATGATTGAAATACAAACCCAATTTTTTGGTTTCTAATTGCAGCTAATTCATCATCATTGTAACGTATAATTTCCTTATGTTCTAGCCAATATTGGCCACGAGTTGGTTTATCTAATAGTCCAATAATATTCATTAAGGTAGACTTGCCACTACCAGAAGTACCCATTATAGCAAGTAAATCACCAGTTTGTACATCAAGATCAATTCCTCTTAAAACTGGTACTATTGTGCTGCCAAAAGTATATGATTTATATAATTTTCTTATTTTTAGCATAGTTATTCAAATGTTTTTTAGCCTCCATTTTTTTCATGGTAGTGGGCTTGGGTTATTTTGAAATTTATAAATATGCTTAAATATCAATATATTTCGCAATAACTCATAGTAATTATTTCCTTATGGTCAATCTTTTGATTATTGTTCACTTTTAACATCTCGCTTATCTTGGTTGGTCTGATTGATTGTAGGGTGGTTTAGCGGTGCGTCATCCACCAAATGTTGAGGGATATTTTTAAATTTTGGTGAATGACACTTCGTTTGTTCTCCCTTGCGAGCTACATTCGATAGTTTTGAATTGTGTATAATGATGAGCAGAAGCCATTATCTCGTTCCCATGTGTTACATCAATGCCATTAAGTTAAGGGCAGATACGCAGGTCTGCCCCTACAAAATACAATATATTTCAATATGGTAGGGGCGAACCTATGTGTTCCCCCTGCTTAACTTAATGGCAGTGATGTGTTACATGGGAATGCCGAGTCTCCGTGCTACGGAGCGTGTAATAGGTGTGATATCATGATTACCACATTCGCACCGCAGTGCGGTGTTCCTGCATTCCCACGCAGTGCATGGGAACGAGAGGAAATTTCAAAGCAGTTTAGTCATTGGTTATTTTTTTAATTCGGTTATCCATTTCCTTGCACCGACCCTACATGACGGAAGTGCAAATAGTCCCAACAGGAGGAGAGAGATCAGGTAAATATAATTCATTCCAAAGGGGGCTCCCCTAGAAACACTAGGAATCCCTGCGCCTGCACTGGTAAACCCGACACCAAGCCCGCCCCAGACACCATAGTAGAAATCACCTGAACCTTCAGAGGTGTTTTTGAAGATATATGTCCCAGGGGATAGACGCAGGCTGAAGAGCGTTGAGGAGCAATCAGTCCCGTCCCTCGCACAGATTTCATAATTACCTGACTCGGCTACGGCGCCATCGCCGAGACCGTACACAACGTATGTCATGATGCCACCGGACCCGTTCTTACAATCGATAACCTGTCCCGAATCGGCAATCTCTGGACTTCCGCAGGGCGCCGCGTACAACGGGGAGTGACCCCCCAACCCCAATGATGCCCATAAAAGCCACCGTTTCCAATACAATTCAATGCGTTTTTTAGACGCACCCTTCTCATAGAGACGAACCGTGTTCTTTTGCAATCGTGACAACGCTGATGCCGAAGGTAGAATCCCAATGGGAAGAATTCGCTTGCCCAGAAAATCAAAACCTTTACTTGCTTTTCCAATATAAGTTTTATCTGGAGCAACTTCAACTCTCAACGCATGTAAAACAGTATATACCTTCTTAACCGTTTTCCGCAAGTCCCAACTATTTTTACAGAAAATAACCCAATCGTCCATATAACGCCGATAAAAATGCTTATCATCCGTGCTAAACAACGCATCTAAAGGACTCAAATATAAAGCTCCCAACTGTGGTGAAATAGAAGCCCCCAATGGCAAACCCTTGGTTATATCACGATAATTTCCACCTCGTTCCACAGTCCGTTGTAAAAACATCCAAACTAACCGTTGCAACTCAGTTTCATTAGGCAATAAAGTTGCGAACTGGTCCAACAAAATCCGATGGTCAACATTGGCATAGTATCCCTTAACATCAGATTTCATAACCTGAGCTTTTGGCTGTGATAAAAGCTGGGCATGAGTTTCTTTAACTGCTTGCTGAGTGCCACCACGTCCGGCCAGATGTACACATTCAGCAGCAATATTATCATTAAAAACCGGTGTCAATACCTGACTGATAGCTCGAATCAACAACCGGTCTTCCGCACAACGAATCTCAAAAAATTCCCCTTCAGCATTTTCAATTTCAGTCGCAATTTGAAACTCAAACTGCCCACTGAGTATCCGTTTTATTAAAGAAGTCTTATGCTCCTCCCAACTACGACTATAATCCCAAATATCGCTATCCTGTTTAGAACTACTATCTTGTAGCCAAGTTAAAGCAGAATTAATATTATTATCAGCAATTACTTGTTTTAGCAAATGGTTTGGCTCAAAATTAACTGCCGTAAGATGTGAACTGGTGCCTATCTGCGGTTTGGTTAAAAATGGTAAAAATTTATCTAACATTTCTGGTCAACCTTTTTTAATTTGCGTGGAAAGGTTACTCTACGCATTAATTACGCCAATTGAGAATTAATTACATAGTTAATTATTTTTTTTGCGTTTTCAGGTGGTTATAACTTGTTGGGATTTTGGCTGGTTTCACTGCATTTCACTGAAAAATAACTTAGTTCACGGAATAAGATCGTTCCGTTGACATTTTGAAATAAATATTTTAAATACAACTTATTACATGGTTTTTGTAAGTTTTTATTGAAGGTTGTTTGTTTTACCGATTCAGAAAAACTTGGATTTTTTCCATAAAATATGTTTTTTCTTGTCAAACTATTTTTAATCTTTTTAACTATTTAGCTTGACAAGT
>JAUCGN010000065.1 GCA_030378125.1 Thiotrichales bacterium HSG1
TGTAACTACTCCTTATGCAGTAGTAATTTCATTTTCTGATATAAGTGACTATAAGGAAACAGAACATGCTTTAAGAAAAAGAAGTATTTCTCCCCAAAATGGTAGTATAGCAAATAATAATTACGATTTGTGGGAATGGGATTTAGATAGCAATGAGATGCGCTTTTCACCACAATGGGAGAAATTGTTAGGATTTAATAAACATGAACTGTTGCCACATGTAGAATCATGGCATAAACGCATTCATCCGGCTGATTATAACAAAGTTAAATCTGATATTAATAACCATTTGGAAGGTTTGACTCCAACTTATGAAAATACTCATCGTTTACAACACAAAGATGGTAGTTATCATTGGGTGTTAAGTCGTGCCACTGCAATCAGAGATAATAGTGGTGGATTAGTTAGGATGGTAGGGACTCATATTGACGTCACTGAATCTCGTTATTTAGAGGAAGAACTAACTGAAGTAGAACATAAATATAAACAATTACAAGAACTGGAAACTGATGCTATTTTTATCTTGGATGCTAAATCCCTAGATATTATCGAGGTTAATAAAGTTGCCGTCCAACTATATGGTTATAATCATGAACAGTTATTAAAAACTAATATTTTAACTTTGTCGGCCCAACCAGATAAAACTGAAAAGGCAATGAAAAAAGTTATTAAAACTACTTCTACCCAGTATCACAAAAAACAAACTGGAGATGTATTTCCAGTGGAAGTTGTTACTAGTTCATTTTTATCTAAAGGCCATACCGCATTGATGTTGATAGCTCGTGACATTTCTGAACGACAAAAAGTTGAAACTGCATTATGGGAAAGCGAATCTAAATATCGACAACTGTTTGAAGCTTCTTCTATACCAACTATAGTATTTGATGCTAATAATCAACAAATATTTGATGTTAATCAGGCAGCTACTGATTTATATGGGTATACCAAATCGGAGTGGGTTAATAAAAAGACTGAAGAAGTATCAGCTGAATTAGGTAAACAACGAGGTGCTTTAAGCAGTCAAAAACGAGTTATTCCATTACGATGGCATAAAAAAAGAGATGGAACAGTATTTCCGGTAGAAATTTCCACCGGCAATACTTATTTATTTCAAGGTAGATCATTGGTTTGTGCTACTTTGCGTGATATTACTGAACGTAAAGCTCATGAAGAAGTTTTACGACAAGAAAGAGATTTTGTAAACAATTTGGTGCAGGCATCACCAATGTTTTTTGTAGCAATTAATCTAGATGGCAAGATCAGGATGATGAATCGAGCTATGTTACAAGCTACTCAACATAGTTTGGAAGATGTTATTAATGAGGTTTTTTTAGAAACTTTTGTTCCTGAAGCAGAACAACCTTTGATTGCAGCAGAAATTCAAAAATTAATTACAACTATGCTTCCATCATTGATGGAATGTCATATTTTAACTCAAAACGGTAAAGTTTTATTAATAGAATGGCATAGCCGAGCAGTTGTAAAAGCCGATGGAATGTTAGATTACTTTTTTGGAGTTGGGATTGACATTACGGAACATAAACAAGCTCAAGGTTTATTACGCTTATTTAAATCTATTGTTGACGTTTCTAATGAAGCTATTGAAGTAAGAAATGCTGAAAGACAAGTGGTTTATATAAATAAATCTTACGAAAAATTATTTAAGAGAGATTTTAAAACAGCTCAAAAACTTGATTTAAATACATATTATTCACCAAAATCCTTAACTGTTTTGCAAGATACAGTCCTACCAGCCATCCAAAATGGTAATAGCTGGGATGGAGAATTAGAAGTTTTGCATAATGATGGTTCAAAAATTTTAACTCAACAACATATAGATTCGGTACGAGACAACAATAAAGGTAACATATTGTTTAGTTTTGGTTTGAGCCAAAAAGTTAGTGAATATGAATTGAAAGAACTGTATGAAAAGTGGCAAGAATTACAAATGCTTTTCAATGAAACTCCAGCAATGGTCTGGTATCGCAATCGAGACAATAAACTATTACATTATAATAAAAAAGCTGAAAGTATATTTAAAACCTTTACTAAAAAAATGGAGGAATATACTGATTGTAAAGAAATTATTACTCTTGGTCGATCTCAGTATGGAATTGTACATAGTATCACTGGCGAATCATCTGATAAAGTACGTTGGTTACAATTTGATAAAATACCCTGTCTAGATGAACAGAACAATGTAATTGGTGTCATAGTTTTTGCGATTGATATTACTAAACATAAGCAAATTCAATCACTTTTATCTTCAAAACAGAATACAGCTTCTGAAGATGAAAATTTACTTTTTTCAATGTTTGATGCTGCAAAGATAGGGGTGTGTTTAACTGATGATCGTAGTAAATTTATTCAGGTTAATCAAGCGTATGCTGAATTATATGGCTATAACAGAAATGAACTTATAGGCCAAGTATTCACTGCAATACTACCACAACCTAAACATGCTGCTGCCATCCGTGAATATTATGATATGTTGATGTCAACTGAAAGTTTTCCTTTCATTGAAAAACGTCAACATGAAACCCATAAAGATGGACATTTGTTTGAGGCAGAAATTATGATAAAAAGAGTTGTTTTAGAAGATAATCAAAAAATGTTGCTGACTGTTGTTAGTGAAATTAATGTCTGATTAGTAATAATTAGTTTATTGTCCCATAAATGGTTAAAAACCTCCGTCTTCCAGACGGAAAAAGACTTCAGTCAAAATTTATACAAAAATCGTGCGAAGCACACCACGCTTTTTACTTTAGTCGGCGGTTTAATCCGTCGAAAAGAGACTTCCAGTCTAAATTTTTGAATCTACCGCTCTTCTAGGCGGTAGTGGTTCAATTGATAGTTTTTTTTGGGAATAAATTTCAAATTGTGTATCATACTTACCCATGAAAATATTTGATGTTTGTATTGTTGGTAGTGGTGCCGGTGCTGGGCCAATTGCTTATGTTTTGTCACAAGCCGGTTATAAGGTATTAGTTTTAGAAAAAGGCAAATGGTACAAAGATTTTTATAAAGATGAAATGGCCTGCTGTATCCATGAAACCTTTACACCCAACAAGCAACAGCAACAACATGTGATAGAGACTCGTAAAGGAGACGGTTGGAAAGTACGGAAAACTTCTGAGTCTAGTTGGAATTTGTGGAATGGTAATCTTGTGGGTGGTTCGAGTAATTTCATGAGTGGTTTTTTTCATCGTCTAAAACCAATTGATTTCAAATTAAAATCTACCTTTGGAGCAATTGAGGAAGCAAATATAGTTGATTGGCCTATTAGTTATGACGAGCTTGAACCCTATTATGATAAAGTTGAAAAAATAGTTGGTATTTCAGGTAAAATTATTCCACATAAACATCAAGAACCACGCAGCAGTAAGGATTTTCCTTATCCTCAAACAACTGAACATCCATTAGCCCAAAAAATTGACCAAGCAAGTGAACAATTAAACATGACTGCTGTCCCTATGCCACGAGCTATTCTGTCGCAACCTGCTTTGGGTAGAAATAGCTGTAGCTATAATGGTTATTGTGGTGCATTTGGTTGTGCAACTGGGGCTAAAGGCAGTTCTCGTGCAGCCTTATTAGACAAAGCAGTCGCTACTGGAAATTGTGAAATTCGTCCTGAAAGCCAAGTTACTAATATTATTACTAATAAAATTGGTAAAATAACTGGTCTTGAATATTATGATAAAAATGATAAACCCCAAATTGTTCATGGAAAAATCTATGTTATTGCCTGCCAAGCAGTTGAAACTTCTCGTTTATTATTAAATTCTACTAGTGAAAAATTTAAACAAGGATTGGCAAATAATAATGGGCAAGTTGGTAAAAATCTGTTATTTGCTGGTGGTGGTGCAGCTTCAGGACGAATTAATTATGCTGATTTTCCAGCGGAAGCGACTGCTTTACGGGAAAATGGCCCATTTATTAACCGTAGTATTTATGATTTCTATGTTATAGATGATCCGAAATTTGCTGATAAACCAATGAAAGGCGGTACTATTGATTTTGTCCATGCTCATCCAAATCCAATTGCTCGGGCAACTCGACAAATTCGTGGTAAAAAAGGAATTTTATGGGGCAAACCACTTAAGCGTAAAATGGAAGATTATTTTCAAAATGGTCGGTATATTAAAGTTGAAGCTTTTTGTGACTGGCTACCTAATGATGATAGTTTTGTTAGCATCGACCCTGAAGTGAAAGATAAATGGGGTAAACCAGTTGCACGAGTTCGATTTGGCTTTCATTTTCACAATCTAAAAGTAGGTTATTATTTAGCTGAAAAATCCGCTCAAGTTTTAAAGAAACTCGGGGCAACTGATGTTGTTCATTTTGCATCTGGAGCTCCACCGGTTAATCTACAAGCCGGTGGCTGTCGGTTCGGTAATGATCCAAAAACCTCAGTATTGGATAAAAATTGCCAAGCTCATGAAGTTGAAAACCTTTACATAACTGATGCTAGCTTTATGCCCAATGCTGGCAGTGCACCTTTCACATGGACAATTTATGCCAACTCTTTTCGGGTTGCTGATAAGATTTTGGAAAAACTAAAAGTATGAGATATTTTTTATATTTGTATAGGACAAAGTTACATAAGTAATTATTTTTAGGTTAACTTTATCCTGTGCAAAAAACTTGGAATAATCTTTTAAATAGTCTGTAACTTAACGCATTAAAAAACTTGATAGCTAAATTCAACTGAATCAACTTGTTGAGCAATTTTCTCCATAGCATTAGTAGCATCAGCAACTTGCTTTCTGATCAATTTAAATAAATCACCACGGTTATAACTTTCTTTCTGAAAAATACCATCAACATAACCATGCAAATGAGCTTGATCACTGGCACTCAGTTTAGCAGAAGTTAATACCACAACAGGTATAGAACGCCATTTTTCATTATTTCTTAATCTGGCCACAAATTCAAATCCATCCATTTCTGGCATCAATAAATCTAACAAGATCAAAGAAGGTTTTTTATCATCAATATGTTCTAATGCTACTTTGCCATTCTCGGCTTTAAACACCCGCCAACCTTCAGACTTTAGCGTATTGCTCATATATTCTCTAATGACCACATCATCTTCAATCACCATTACTAAACGTTGTGACTCATCGCCAACATTATATTTGCTTAAAACTGTCGCTAACTGCTCTTTCCCAACTGGTTTAACTAAATAATCGGTTGCTCCCATCGCATGTCCTTTGTCATAATGTTTTTCTATGGAAGTCATGATAACCGGGATATCGGCTAACAAGGAATTATCTCTTAGACTAGATAGTACGTTCCAACCATCCATATGAGGCATTTTAATATCTAACAAAATAGCATCTGGCCGTAATTTTTTAGCCAATCTCAACCCTTGTTTTCCATCAGAGGCAATAGCAATCGAATAACCCAAATTAGTTAAATATTTTTTGAGCATTTCTCTGGTGGTTTTATCATCATCAATAACTAGCACAATTCCATGTTCTTTAACTTCAGGTTCTTTATGTTCTAAAACCTTTGATTCTTTTACATTTACTGGCAAGTAAAATTTAAACGCACTACCTTCTCCAAATCTACTGTCCACGCAAATGGAACCACCCATCATCTCAATAAACTGTTTGGTTATAGACAAACCCAAACCAGTTCCACCAAACCGGCGTGTAGTAGAAGCATCTAATTGAGTAAAAGGTTGAAATAATTTATTTTGTTGCTCTAAGGTTATGCCAATACCATCATCAATAACTTCAACTCTAATAAAATTATTATCTTCACCTTTACATTGCATAATCTCGTGTTCTATTTCAATAAAAATAGCACTATTTTCAGAAAATTTATTGGCATTACTCAATAAGTTAAATAAAATTTGACGAGTTTTAGTCATATCGGCATATAAAGTTGTAATCGGAGATTTGATAAAATGAACTTCAAGCTGGTTATTTTTTTTGTTAGACATTGGTTCAACAGTATCAACAACTTCTCTAACTAAATCCTCAATTTGAAACTCTTCTAAATATAATTCCATCTTGCCAGATTCAATCTTAGACAGGTCTAACACATCATTGATTAGTCCTAATAAATGTTTGCCAGCAGAATTAATTTTATCTAAATCACTTGAAAAATCAGTTAAGTTCATATCATTAGCATCTTCTTGCAACATTTCACTATAACCAATTATGGCATTCATAGGAGTGCGTAATTCATGACTCATGTTGGATAAGAACTGACTTTTGGAAGCACTGGCTTCTTCGGCGGTTTTTTTAGCTTGATTAAGTTCTTCGGTACGTTCTGCAACTTTTTGCTCTAAATGATTAGCATATTCTGATATTTCTTTATTTTGCTCACCAATTTTTTGTTCGAGCTTTTCTCGTAAATGATACAATTCAACGTGAGTATACACTCTTGCTAATAATTCTTTTTCTTCGAACGGTTTATTTATATAATCAATTCCGCCAGCTTCAAAGGCTCGCAGCTTATCTTTAGACCTAGTTAAAGTTGATAAAAATAAAATAGGTATAGCCGATATCTCAGGATCAGCTTTAATATATTCACAAGTTTCGTAACCAGACCAACCTGGCATTTCTATATCCAACAAAATCAAATCCGGTTTTTTTTCTTTGGTTATTTTTAACGCCGATTTACCTTCTTTAGCTAATAGTATTTCATAATCGGCCTGTTGTAAAACAGCACTGGCTAAAGCTAAGTTTGCTATGCTATCATCTACTACTAATATAACTGGCTTATTCATGGAGTATATTGTCTTGAATTAGTTTTTTTGTTAAAGTAATTAAAAAGAAATTATTCTAACATTTTGTTGATTATAATTCAAAAATAGGTATCATTACCCCATTCATAACTGTCCAAGATCGGATATAAATAGATAGAATCACCTTATTATCAGTGCTTTTGGCACATTTGTTCAAACTAGTTGGCCTTGCATTTTAATCTGGTTTGATTATAATGAACTCAACATCAATTCTTAACTGAATATTTTTTTACAATTATATATTTGATGTTTATATGGAAATTCATTGAGAATTGTTAAAAACTCCAACAAGAGGATATTTATGTCTGAAAAGTTACTTTTTACTTCTGAATCTGTTTCTGAAGGTCATCCAGATAAGGTGGCCGACCAAATTTCTGATGCTATTTTGGATGCTTTATTGACTCAAGATGTTAAATCACGAGTTGCTTGTGAAACTATGATTAAAACTGGTATGGTTGTAGTGGCTGGAGAAATTACCACTAATGCTAATCTTGACGTGGAACATGTAGTGCGTGATGTGATAAAACAGATTGGTTATGATAGTTCAGATATGGGTTTTGACTGGAAATCATGTGCGGTTTTATCAGCAATTGGTAAGCAATCAGACGATATTGCGATGGGTGTGAATGAAAGTGAATCGCATGAACAAGGAGCTGGAGATCAGGGTTTGATGTTCGGTTATGCTACTAATGAGACCGATGTGTTGATGCCTGCTCCTATAACTTATTCTCATCGCTTAGTCAAACGTCAAGCTGAAGTGCGTAAAAATGGTACTTTATCTTGGTTGCGTCCAGATGCTAAAAGTCAAGTAACGTTTAGGTATGAAGGCAGTAAGCCAGTTGGAGTTGAAGCAATAGTTTTATCCACCCAACACAGCCCAGAGGTAGATAATAATACTATTCGTGAAGCAGTGATGGAAGAAATTATTAAACCAGTCATACCAGCTGAATGGTTAAATAATGATGTTCGGGTACATATTAATCCAACTGGTCGTTTTGTAATTGGTGGACCAATGGGTGACTGTGGTTTAACTGGACGAAAAATAATTGTAGATACTTATGGTGGGATGGCACGACATGGTGGTGGAGCGTTTTCCGGCAAAGACCCTTCCAAAGTAGATCGTTCTGCCGCTTATGCAACTCGTTATGTAGCAAAAAATATCGTAGCTGCTGGTTTAGCAGAACGTTGTGAAATTCAAGTATCCTACGCAATTGGAGTAGCAGAACCAACATCAATTCGAGTCGAAACTTTTGGTACTGGTAAAATTCCAGAAGAACGCTTAACTCAATTAGTACGAGAACATTTTGATTTACGACCACGTGGTTTGGTGGCAATGTTAGATTTATTGCGTCCTATCTATGCTGATACAGCTAGTTATGGGCATTTTGGTCGTGAAGAACCTCAATTTACTTGGGAAAATACTGATAAAGCTAGTTTATTGAAGGATGCTGCGTGAAGTTGTTCTGATAGCTCTTAAATAAAAAATGGCCTCAAGAAATCATTTTAAAAAATATCTTTATTCAGAATACCGATTGATAATGTTAAAAAACTTTGTACAGAGTAAAAAAATTATCTATCGGTATAACCAAACCCGCATCAAGGACAGTAACTTATCTGGATTAACTGGTTTTGCTAGATAATCATTAGCTCCTGCTTCAATACACTTAGTTTTATCATCTTTCATGGCTTTAGCGGTTAAGGCTATGATGGGCAATTTACGATGTTTAGGCTGTTTACGAATCTCTTGTATTGCTTCGTAACCATCCATTTCTGGCATCATAATATCCATTAAAACTATTGCAATATCACCATGTTCTTGTAAAAAATCCAAACCTTCCTGTCCATTAACCCCACATATAGTTTCCATTTCATTGGTTTCTAAAATAGTCGCTAGTGCAAATACGTTGCGTACATCATCATCAACAATAAGAACTTTTTTACCTTTCAAGATAGCTTCCTTATCATGTACCGTGTGCAGCATATTACGTTTACTATCTGGTAATTTAGATTCAATTTGATGTAAAAATAAAGTTGCTTCATCTAATAAACGTTCTGAGGAACTAACTGATTTAATAGGAATTTCATCTGAACAACGCATCAATAAACTTTCTTC
>JAUCGN010000442.1 GCA_030378125.1 Thiotrichales bacterium HSG1
ATCACTGTGTTCAGCTAATAACTTACTGGCAGTGCCGTGAGCTTGTTCAAGCTGTTTTTGTTCTAAGGACAACAGAATATGTTCATAAGTATCAGAGGCAATCTGCGACTGATGTTCAGTATATGCTTGCCACCAACGCCAACCAAATAACAATGCAAATCCTATCGCAACTCCGCCAACAACTGAGAGTCCATTTTCTTTCCACCATTTTTTTAACGCTTCAACTTGTTCTTCTTCTGTTTCGTAAGTTGCCACTTTAATTCCTTTAATCTAAGTTTTTAAGATAATTAATTAATTCTGACTGTAATAATATAACTTGAGGACGCTTTTCACGCAAGTATTTTAACGTAATTTTTTGCTCGACCAGTTCATTTTCAGCTAAAATAATAGCCACTTTTGCTCCACTTTTATCCGCTCGTTTAAACTGACTTTTGAAGCTACTCCTACCACAGTTAGTTAGTAATCGTAAATTTGGTAAGGCATCTCGCAATGATTCCGCTAAATGCAAACCTTGCTTTGTAACCTGTTCATTACCAACCATTATAAAATAAACATCTGGAACATTATTTGGTAAATCATGTTGTAACAATACTAACCGCTCAAGACCCATTGCAAATCCAATAGCCGGGGTTGTTTTGCCACCAATTTGTTCTACCAAAGAATCATAGCGACCTCCAGCACATATTGTTCCTTGAGTTCCTAGATCGTTAGTTACCCATTCAAATACAGTCCGATTATAATAATCCAAACCTCTGACTAAGCAAGGATTAACACGGTATTTAACTCCAGTTTCATCCAGTAATTCACGCAGTTGAGCAAAATGTTCTTGCGATGCACTATCCAAACATTCTAACAATCGTGGGGCTGTTTTTATCAGAGACAACATCTGGGGATTTTTACTGTCCAATATCCGCAATGGATTAGTATGTAAACGCCTTTGACTATCAGCATCTAATTGATCATGATGAGCAGAAAAATAATCCACTAATTGCTGTCTATAAGCAGTGCGTGCTTGAGTAGAACCAAGCGAGTTAATTTGTAATTCTAAATCATGTAAACCTAATTGTTGCCAAAATCTAGCGGTCATTAAAATAATCTCAGCATCAATGTCAGGCCCATCTAACCCGTAAACTTCAGCACCAACTTGATGAAATTGTCGGTAACGACCTTGTTGGGGACGTTCATGACGGAACATTTGGCCAATATACCATAACCGTTGGATTTGA
>JAUCGN010000066.1 GCA_030378125.1 Thiotrichales bacterium HSG1
ATTAAACCAGATTACCATGAAGCCTTTTACAATTGGGGAAATGCTTTAGGTAATTTAGCTGAAATCAAACTAGAATTAGCTGAATCATTATACAATCAAACGTTTGAAAAATATCAACAGGCTATTAGTACGTCAAGTCAGAATGCTGGAGGTGGAGGCATTAGTATTGATACGCCTAATTTATTGCTATTAGAAAAAGGTAGTATTACTACTAGTGTTAAAGATGGTAGTGGTGATGGTGGAAATATTACCATTAAAAATCCCACTTTTGTAGTTTTGAATCAAGGTCAAATAAAAGCTCAAGCAGATGCTGGGCATGGTGGTAATATTCGTATTACAGCTGACCAATTTATTACTTCTCCAAACAGTTTGATAAGTGCTTCGTCAAATTTGGGTTTAGATGGTGATGTGAATATTGAATCTCTTGATGTAGATTTAACCGGAGCTTTAAAAGCTTTCGGAACCAATTTTCTCAATGCTGCCGCTCATATGAGACAGCCTTGCACTATTGAAGATATATTGAATAAAAGTACCTTCTATATTTTTCCTGTAAATGGTAGTCAACCTTTTCCCACTGATCTTATCGCTAATGAATTGATTCTTATTGAAGAAGAAGAGGTTAACCTAAAAACTGAAATTAAAGAAGTAAAACCGGTGAATTGGACTGGTTGTCGGCCAAATTTGACTTTGAATAAGATTTAATGGATCAATAAGTTAGGATAGTTATTTTTGAAAACTGAGCTTAGTTAAAGTTATAACATATTGAAATTTAAATGTTTTATTATTTTTTTGAATCACTACCGCCTATAAGCTTTCCAAAAATCTGTATAAGAAACCACACATTGTTGGTAAACAGGAGGTAATGAATCCCATAAACCTTTGGCTCCTTGAGCATCTCGACTACCTGTATAAGAACCAACAATTCCTCCAGTTTCAACCTCAATGGCAAGCCAAACCCATTGTTTATTATCTTTATTCATTACGAAAGACAATATCTCATCACATTGAATAGTTTACCCTTTTTTTTGGGTTTAATATCAATGATTTTTGGAACGCTATCATATTTTTTGTTGACGTTTGCAACCAACGTTCGGATACACCGACAACTCTCGCAATACCTGCCAAAGGAATTTTTTCCAGTAATAATTTGTCAATTAAATCCTTTCCTGAGAGATACAATTAGTTAGCTTCAAAACAAATTGTCTACCACAATCTTTACAAGCATATTTTTGTTTTCCATTGTGGACAGTTCCATTTTTTATAATGTTTTCTGATTTGAATATATGTTCACCTAATTTACAACTTTTGTTAAAAAATCATTGGAAAAAATTCTAAAATTACCTAATTTCAGTTATAATTTTTAAAATTCTGGAATTTGGTGAAATATGAGACCTATAACGATAAAATATTTAGCCCATGCTATAAAAGAAAGGGAAAAGGGGAAAAAGCCTATTTTCTTTTTGGGAGCTGGGGCTTCAAGGAGTGGTGGAATCCCGTTGGCTGGTGAGATTGTTAAGGATATATTGGAAAAATATCCAGATCAGCCACTTAAAGATTCGGATGGAACTATAAAAGATTTGCCAGTTGAGAAGAAGACTTATACCAATTTGATGGATTGTTTACGTCCGGAAACTCGTAATAATTTGCTTAAAGGTTATATTGCTGAGGCAAAAATTAATGTAACTCATATTTATTTAGCTCAGTTGATGATTCATAACTTTGCTGATTATGTGTTGACGGTTAATTTTGATAATTTAATGTTGCGGGCTTTGGCGTTGTTTAATGTATTTCCGCCTATTTATGATATGGCGATTTTGAAGGATTTGACTACGACTGCTCCACCACCTAAGTCTGTGATTTATTTGCATGGTCAGCATCATGGGATTTGGTTGTTGAATACTGAAGAGGAAATGGCTAAGGTAAAGGAGACTATTCCACCAATGTTGCATAAGATAACTAGTGGTAGACCTTGGGTGTTTATTGGTTATAGTGGTGAAGACCCTATTTTTGAGCATATAAAGAATATGGGTAGGTTTGATAATCATTTGTATTGGGTGGGTTATAAGGATGAAGAACCTTGTAGCACTGTTTGTAGGGAGTTGTTTGATAAGAGTAATACAGATGCTTATTTGATTAAGGGTTATGATGCTGATTCGTTTATGTTGCGGCTGAATTCGGAGTTGGGTTTATCGCAACCGCAAATATTGGAGAATCCTTTTTCTTCTTTAAGTTCAGCATTGGATGGGATAGTTGATATTGCAGATGAGGAGCCGTATAAGGGGGTTAAACAGAGGTTGGAAACTGCTAAAACTAAAGTTGATGAGGCAAGTCAGCTATTTGAGAAGGATGAAATAGAAGTACAAAAGAAAGAAATAAGAGCTTTAATAATAGCAGATGATTATCAGGTGGATAAAATAAATGAAATAGCAGTTAAAGCTAGGAACTTAAAAGATGTTGAACTAAGTAATTTATTAGCTGACTTGTATTTTAATTGGGGAACTGATTTAGGTAATTTAGCAGATAGTAAGTCAGGAAAAGAGGCCGAATCATTATACAAGCAAGCATTTGAAAAATTTCAACAGGCTATTGCTATTAAACCAGATTACCATGAAGCCTTTTACAATTGGGGAAATGCTTTAGGTAATTTAGCTGAAATCAAACCAGAATTAGCTGAATCATTATACAATCAAACGTTTGAAAAATATCAACAGGCTATTACTATTAAACCAGATTTTCATGAAGCTTTTAACAACTGGGGAACTGGTTTAGGTAATTTAGCTCAAATCAAACCAAAAGCAGCCGAATCATTATACAACCTGGCTTTTGAAAAATATCAACAGGTTATTGCTATTAAACCAGATGACCACGAAGCCTTTTACAACTGGGGAACTTGTTTAGGTTATTTAGCCAAAATCAAGCCAGAAGCAGTCGAATCATTATACAACCTAACTTTTGAAAAATATCAACAGGCTATTGCTATTAAACCAAATTACCACGAAGCCTTTAACAACTGGGGAACTGGTTTAGGTAATTTAGCTCAAATCAAACCAGAATTAGCCGAATCATTATACAACCTAGCATTTGAAAAATTTCAACAAGCTATTGCTATTAAACCAGATGACCACGAAGCCTTTTACAACTGGGGAAATGGTTTAGGAAAATTAGCTGAAATCAAACCAGAATTAGCCGAATCATTATACAACCTAGCATTTGAAAAATTTCAACAAGCTATTGCTATTAAACCAGATGACCACGAAGCCTTTTACAACTGGGGAAATGGTTTAGGAAAATTAGCTGAAATCAAACCAGAAGCAGCCGAATCATTATACAAGCAAGCCTTTGAAAAATATGAACAGGCTATTGCTATTAAACCAGATTACCACGAAGCCTTTAACAACTGGGGAAATTATTTACTTTATCTGGCAAAGACTAAATCTGGTAGTGAGGCTGAATCTTTATATAATCAGGCCAAAGAAAAATGTAAAAAATGTGTTGATTTAGGCGGAAAATGTTATAACCTAGCCTGTACTTATGCCTTAACAGCAGACAAAGAAAATGCCCTATTTTACCTTAACCAAAGCCTAGAAAATGGAGAGTATAGTACAGAATTCGTCCAAAACGATGAAGACTGGAAAAAATACCTTGAAGATAAGGATTTTAAAGAGATAGTTAATCGTTATAGAAAATGATTTGTTTCCAACAATGCCATTAAGTACAGACCGGTTTACCCAAGTTACGATTTATCTCTATTACAGGACAAAAGTTTTGCTGTTTTTATAATTAATTTAATATAAAAAAAAACAACAATTTATAGAATTTTGCCCTGTATAAAGCACATTCCTAACCGCTCATAATTCAATCGCAGAATACCACTTTGAACCAAATAAGCCACCTTCCTTAGCCACCCAGCCATTACTTTCCATCATCTGTTTTAAGCGTTTTTTCAATTCACGTTCAGGAATTTTACCCTTGCTATGAGTCTTAAACACTGATACAGCATTTTCAAACTCTTTCTTGTCAACTTTACCATCATTAGTCGCAAATGCCTCTAACACATCTTTAGCTCGGTCTTCTGCATCCCTTTCCAAAACTAAATTTTTCTCAGAAGCAGCTTGTCTTATAATAGCCAACCCTTCTTCCACACCCATTCCTTTTTTAATCCCTTCTTCAAGGATTTTCTTCTCTTCTTGCCGATCAATATACTGGTCATCAAATACCTGCAACATGATGTAATCAATAAATTGTTTTTTTACTTCTTCTGAAACTGCCATAATTAACCTCAATTAGTTCACGATAATCAAATACTAGTATACCACTTAATACCGAACATACCACCAGCTTTCCAGCCGTTAGTTTCCATCATTTGTTTCAGACGCTGTTTAATTTCCTGATCAGGTACCTTACCTTTACAAGCAACTTTGAAAACATTAAAGGCCTCTTCAAATTCCTTCTTGGTTATCTTACCATCAGCAGTTCCACTTTCAAGCACTGCTTTAGCCTTATCCTCAACATCACGTTCTATCACTAAACCTTTATCTTTAGCTATTTCCTGAATAAGAGCAAGACTTTCTGTCACACTTATATCATTTTTTACTCCAACCTCAAGGATTCGTTTTTCTTCTTTACGATCAATATATTTATCATCAAATCCTTGCAACGTGATAAATTCAACAAATTGGTCGCGAATACTTTTTGAAATCATGCTTATATCCCCTTAATTAAACGAAAACTATTAGAACATTTTTATAAAAGTCAAATTCATTATATGACCTTCTGAGCGGTCCTCAGCATCAAATTCCCATTGACTTCTGAAAGAAATAAATGACTTAAGTGAAGGAATAAACAGTTTAACTTCTGGACCAATTGCAAAAACTTGGTCATGTACATTTTTATCCCAAACTACATCAGAACCACTATCATCACTTATTTGCCATTGTGCATAACCACTTATTCCTAAGTCTAAACCCGGAGCTACTGTTTTACCAAGACCCCATTCAAAGTGAAAATCATTACCCGGTGTAATATCTACATCATCTTTCTCACTATGAATTTCATAACGAGCCAGAATAGAACCAGACCAAGTTTTATCCTCATCAAAATAATAAGTTCCACCTAGTGAAAACATTCCAGTCCAAAAATCTTTACCCGGCGAAGCCAGTTCACCATGATCTCCAGTAGGTAAATATATACCAGCTCCAATCGATATGTCATAACGACTTTTACTCCATCTTAAAAGTAAGGGTTCAATATAAATATCACCTAAACCAAACTGTTTATCCTTATTACCAAGTACTTTAATATCAGTGTTGATCAATGGAATAACCACATTTAAACCATAATCTGCACCTAAAATTTTATGTTCAGAAATCCAAACAAATCGGTTTGCCATAGCATAGATACTAGCATCAAATCCAATATCCAACTTATTGCCATGCTTATCCATCGAAACATCAGTGTTATAGAAGGTATTGTACATCAAGTAATAAAATCCGGGTGGTGGAATAGTTGCTACCTTAATTCCTTCTACACCATTTACATAATGACCAGTTTCACCAGCATAACTAACCGAATTCATTATTAATACTAAAATAAAACATGTTTTAAACGCTAATATTTTCATACATATTTTCCAAATTAAGGAGTTATTGTTATGGTTTTTCAAAAAAAGTTCTCACACTCAAGTAAGTTTCTTAAAACTATAGCAAACCATAGTATAAAATAGCTATAATTAAACAGGTTAAATGTTTGTTTATATTGCATTTATATGTAATGACTTTATACTAGTTTAGCTATGTCAGTTTTTTTGGCTAATAATGTTTGTCTGAAAAATCATAGTACACATAACATTCAGGTACGAAATTTTACCAAAAATTATTTCCCGGTTCAGGTAAAGCCTTAACATCAATTTGGCCATCATCCTTAATCGGCAACGATCTAATAACTAAAAAGATCGATGGAATATTTTCATTTGGTAACATTTTTAACAGGTATTTGTGTAAACGTCCAGTAATTACTCGTTGTAAGACTTTTAAAAAACCATGATTGTTAATGATATAGTTAACACCTTGTTCAATATTTTTTTGCTCATCAACATTAAGAAATAATTGAATTCCGGCTTTTGCTTTCCTATACCATACTACTTTTCCGTTGAAATAAGTTTCTTTATCATCACCCGGCAAACGTATATGTAAATGAACTGTATCATTTTCTTTCATAGTATGAACTCCTACAACACAAAAACCATTGTAAGATATATCTTCTGTATATACAGTTATTTTTTCTTGAGCATGTTCCAGCAAGCAAGTGCCATGAAAAGGAAGCCTATCGGGTATAAGTCCAGATACAATGTAAGCAACTAAAACATCAGGCTTATGTTCAACCACAGCAACTTTTTGTACATCTGGATGTCTGTTTAAAAATTCTTCAATTTTTTTAAAATTATTCATTGTTATAATCTTTTAGTTGCTGCAATACAATAGGATTTTAAAGGTTTTCCATCTTTCTCTTTTATATTAATATTAGAAAAACCAGAATTTACCAATAGTTTATTAATTTCACCCATCGAATAGATATTAAATATACCTTCATCTAAGTTTAGAGTTTGCATTTGTTCTTTATTCCGAAAACCAAGAATCATTCTACCTTCAGGTTTTAGCACTCGAAATATTTCCCTAAGTTGAACTTCTGGTTTTTTCCAAAAATATAAAGTGTTTACTGAGCAGACTTTATCAAATGACTCATTTTCATAAGGTAACTTACTACAATCACCTTGCTGAATTTTCATCTTATTATTAGCAATATGGTGGTAATTTAACTTATTTGCTTCTGCTACCATTGTTGATGAAAAATCAATTCCTTCGGTAAAATCTACAATTGTAGCTATCTCATTGAGCAGTCTTCCCGGCCCAAAACCAATTTCTAAAACCTTGTCACTTGCTACTAATTCCAATGATTTTTTCACCAACAAATTTAAGTCATTATTACCTCTGAATAACGTTGGCATAATATAACGACCAATCAAACCGGATGGTTTTCTAGCTTGTTGAGATAAAATCTTAGTTGGGATTAGGTTAAATAATTTCACAAGTCTTTCAAATATCCTGCGTTAGCGTCCTTATCTGATAAAGTAGGCTTAGAAACTGACCATTTAATGTCAATATCTGGATCGTCCCAACGAATACAACCTTCATCTTCAGGATGATAATATTCAGTGCATTTATAATGAAAACTAGCAACATCAGACATTACACAAAAACCATGAGCCAAACCGGGAGGAACATAAAATTGAGTATGCTCCTCTGCTGTTAAAATTATGCCTTCCCATTGACCATAAGTTGGAGAATTTTGTCTAATATCCACTGCAACATCAAATACCACACCTTGAGTTACACTGACTAGCTTGCCCTGTGGGTATTGTTTTTGGAAATGTAATCCACGCAATACACCTTTGGCGGAATAAGAATGGTTATCCTGTACAAACGACTCAGTGATTCCATTTTCAGCGTATTTAGCAGCATTAAAAGTTTCTAAAAAAAATCCTCTTTCATCACCAAATATTTTTGGTTTTATGATTAAAACTCCATCAATCTTAGTTTTTATTACTTTCATCAGATTTTGTGCGTTAAAATATGGTTAAGGTAGCTACCATAGCTACTTTTTTGTAAAGGTTTAGCTAGACTTTGTAATTGTTCAGCAGTGATATAGCCTTTACGCCAAGCAATCTCTTCTGGACAAGCAATTTTAAGGCCTTGCCTCTTTTCGATAGTTTCCACAAACGAAGATGCTTCCAATAAGGACTCATGTGTACCTGTATCTAACCAAGCCATACCACGTCCCATTTTTTCTACTTGTAATTGATTATTTTGCAAGTAAACTTTATTAACATCAGTGATTTCCAATTCTCCACGAGCCGATGGTTTAATTGTCTTAGCTATTTGTACTATATTTTCGTCATAAAAATATAACCCAGTCACAGCAAAGTATGATTTTGGTTGTTGCGGTTTTTCTTCCAAACTAATAGCAACACCATCAGCATCAAATTCAATTACCCCATAACGTTCTGGATCGTGAACTTGGTAAGCAAATACAACTGCTCCATTTTTCAAAGTAGCTGCTCTTTGTAATTTATTTTGTAAGTCATGGCCATAAAAAACATTATCACCTAATACCAATGCACAAGCAGAATTATCAATAAATGATTCGCCAATAATAAATGCTTGAGCCAAACCATCAGGTGACGGCTGTACTGCATAACTTATATTTATTCCCCACTGTTTACCGTCAGATAAAAGCTGCTGAAACTTTGGTATATCTTGTGGGGTGGAAATTAACAAAATATCTCTTATTCCAGCTAACATAAGAGTTGTCAACGGATAATAAACCATTGGCTTATCATAAATTGGCAATAGTTGTTTAGAAATAATTTGGGTGACAGGATACAAACGAGTTCCTGAACCACCAGCTAAAATAATACCTTTCATAATGTGTTTCAATTAAGCTTTATCAGGTTAAATTGTTGTTTTTAAAGAAAAAAATGAATAATTATCATCTATTTTCTGAACTTCAAATTCAATTGGTTTCACCGATTTTCTTGCTAGTTCTATAAAACCCAATCCAGCACCTTTACTATCCTTGGGAATATCTTCTCTACGTCTTTCCCTGTAATAACGTTTAAGTTCATCTTTATTCATAACCTGTAATCTGGTAAGCTGTTTGCGGATTGAGTCAACTGCTTCATTGTGAACCATATTACCACATGATAC